>CACJIB010000008.1 GCA_902593405.1 uncultured Pelagibacteraceae bacterium
GTGAAATTTTCAATCAATTTAACCAGGCACTTAAAGAAAGAAGTTCTAGAGGTCACTATGCAGAAATTACTTTTATAGGTGTAAACTCTGCAAAAATTAAAGAGCACAAAAGAATTGGTAAAATGCTTAATGTAACTGTAGATTTTATTGCCGAAGTAATTACATGTATAAGAGACAAAGATAAAAAAATAGTATCAGGGGACCCAGAAAAAATCAAAAAAAATATATGATACATGGGTATTTTCTAGAGATACCACTTCTATAAATCCTAATTGGCAACTCGTTAATATATTAACTTAATTGACGCGAAATATCTCAGATAAAGATAAAAAAGATTGGAATAATTTTGTTAATAGTAAAGAAAAGTTACCAAACAAAGATATTAAATATAAAGATAAAAAAAATACAAAGATAAGATCTATAGATTTGCATGGTTATACTTTGGATGAAGCAAATAAAGTTATAATTAATTTTATAAACAAAGCTTTTCTAGAGAATGTAAACAAATTAATAGTTGTAACTGGCAAAGGACTTCATTCAGAGAATGAGAAAGATCCATATGTATCAAAGGATCTTAGTATTTTAAAATATTCAGTTCCAGAATTTATCTCAAACAATAGTAATTTAATGAGCATGATTAATGAAATAACAGATGCTAATTTAGAAGATGGTGGTGGTGGAGCTTTCTATATTTTTTTAAAAAAAAATAGAATTACAAAATAAATTTTGAAAGATCTGTATCTTTTACTAAAGTATCTAAATTTTTATTTATATAGTCTTTATTTATAACTATCTTTTCCCCCGCTCTATCAGTAGCTGTAAAGCTTATTTCATCCAAAATTTTCTCAATAATTGTATGCAATCTTCTGGCTCCAATATTTTCAACAGTAGCATTCACTTCTGAAGCTATATTGGCTATGGTGTCTATTCCATCGTCTGAAAATTCAAGATCAACATTTTCCGTTTTTAATAAAGCCACATACTGTTTAATTAAACTAAAATCAGGTTCTCTTAAAATTCTTTTAAAATCTTCACTAGTTAAAGCCTCAAGCTCTACTCTGATTGGTAGCCTTCCTTGTAACTCAGGCAATAAATCGGATGGTTTTGCAAGTTGAAATGCTCCAGAAGCAATAAATAAAATATGATCTGTTTTTATTGGACCATGTTTTGTATTTACAGTTGTTCCTTCAATTAAGGGTAACAAGTCTCTTTGCACACCTTCTCTTGAAACATCTCCTCCAACCCTATCCGTTCTTGCTGAAATCTTGTCTATTTCATCAAGGAAAACTATCCCATTGTTTTCAGTTGAAAGTTTTGCAGCTTTTATAATTTTATCTTGCTCGATTAATTTATCTGACTCGTCATTGATTAAAATTTCATGAGATTCTTTTACAGTCATTTTTTTCTTTTTTTCTTTATTACCCATTGATTTACCGATCATTTCCCCAATGTTGATCATTCCAACATTGGCTCCAGGCATCCCAGGAATTTCAAAAGAAGCACCGCTAGACCCAGTGTCACTCACCGCTATTTCAATTTCATTATCATCTAAATCGCCGTTTCTAAAACTTTCTCTTGTTGCTAAACTTGCTTTTTTTCCAACCAAAGCATCTAAAACCTTTTCCTCAGCAGCTTTTTGAGCTTGAGCAAAAACTTCTTTTCTTTTTTTCACTTTTTCCATTGAGATGGCAATTTCTATTAAATCTCTTACTATCTGTTCAACATCTCTTCCAACATATCCAACTTCTGTAAATCTTGTAGCTTCTACCTTAACAAAAGGGGCCTCAGCTAATTTTGACAATCTTCTTGAAATTTCTGTTTTTCCAACACCAGTTGGTCCAATCATTAAAATATTTTTTGGCAAAACTTCATTTTTCATTTCACCTTTAAGAGCTTGACGTCTCCATCTATTTCTTAGCGCAACAGCAACAGCTCTTTTTGCTTTGTTTTGTCCAACAACAAATCTGTCTAACTCTGAAACTATTTCTCTTGGCGATAAAGAGCTTACTAAAGAAGCTTCCTCTTTTTGATTTTTGTCTTTCGGATGAAGTTGAGTTACGTTTGAATTATCCATTATATTTTTTCAATTTTAACATTATCATTAGTGAAAACACAAATATCAGCAGCAACTTTGATCGCTTTTTTTGCAACTTCTTCAGCTGACATGTTACCTTCCATTAAAACTTTTCCAGCTGCTAATGCGTAATTACCACCAGAACCTATTCCAATTACATCTCCCTCCGGTTCCAAAACATCTCCGGTGCCAGAAATAATATAACTATTACTTTTGTCTCCTACTGCCATTAAAGCTTCTAATCTTCTTAAATACTTATCTGTTCTCCAATCTTTAGCTAATTCAACAGCAGCTCTAGATAAATTTCCTGCATGTTTTTCTAATTTACCTTCTAATCTTTCGAATAAAGTTAGTGCATCTGCAGTGGATCCCGCAAACCCAGCTACTACATCTCTTTTCTCAATCTTTCTCACTTTTGAAGCTGTGCTTTTAACAACAGTATTTCCCATACTGACTTGTCCATCACCAGCAACCACTACTTCGTTATTTTTTCTAACTAGTACAATTGTAGTCATATCTAATAAATGGTAACTTTTTTTGATACTTCAAGAGTTCAGACTGATATTGATCTAGTGGGATTATGTATGTATACCATTAAAAATATATGGCTAGAAAAGGAAAAGTATCTCGAAAAACAAAAGAAACCAGCATCAATGTTGAAGTAAATATTGATGGCAAGGGCAAATACCAAATAGATACTGGTATTGGTTTTCTAGATCATATGCTTGAACAGCTATCAAAGCATTCTTTAATTGATTTAAAAGTTAAAGCTAAAGGAGATACTCATATCGATCTTCACCACACAACTGAAGATACAGGTATTGCAATTGGAGAAGCTTTAAAAAAAGCAGCAAAAAAATTTGTAGGCATAAAAAGATATGCTCATACAGTTATTCCAATGGATGAAACATTAACGAGGGTCGCGATAGATGTTTCAAACAGACCTTATTTGATTTGGAAAGTAAAATTAAAAGTTGAGAAACTTGGAGAAATGGACACAGAATTATTTAAAGAATGGTTCCAAGCATTTTCACAATCTGCTGGTATTACAATGCACGTAGAAAATATTTATGGTGATAATAGTCATCACATTATTGAGTCTTGTTATAAAGCATTAGCAAGATCATTAAGAGCTGCATTAGAGATGGACCCAAGAAACAAAAAAAGTATTCCATCCACTAAAGGCTCATTATAAGTTCAATGAACGTCACAATTGTTGATTATAATTCGGGCAATATAAGCTCGGTAATTAACTCCTTTAAGGAGGTTGCTAAAGATAAAGTAAATATCGAGGTAACTTCAGATTTAAATAAGATTAAATCTTCAGATAAAGTGGTATTACCAGGACAGGGTTCGTTTAAGAGTTGTGTTGATGCTTTAAATAACTTCAGTGGTTTGGTAGACACTTTAAATGAGTTTGCAATTAATAATAAAAAACCACTTTTAGGTATTTGTGTAGGATTACAAATGTTTGCAGACGTTGGTTTTGAAGAAACAGAAACCAAGGGTCTTGGTTGGATTTCTGGAAAAGTATCAAAAATAGATAATCAAAATGGGAAATATAAACTTCCTCACATTGGTTGGAATCAAATTAGCATTGTCAAAGAGAGTAAAATTTTTAAAGGTATAGAAAATAATTCTCACATGTATTTTGTGCATAGTTATGAATTTGTTCCAGAAGATAAAAATGTAATTTCGGCAACGACTGATTATTCATCAAACATTGTTTGTTCTGTTGAAAAAGAAAATATTTTTGGAACCCAATTTCACCCTGAGAAGAGTGATAAAATTGGACTTAAAATAATTAGTAATTTTATAAATTTGTAAATGAAAATATTTCCAGCTATTGATATTAAAGATAAAAAATGTGTGAGGTTAGTCAAAGGAGACTTTGGTAATAAAACCGAATACGAAATGTCCCCGGTTGAACAAGCTGCTAAATATAAAGATCATGGTTTTAAAAATTTGCATATAGTTGATTTAGATGGAGCTTTAACAGGTGAAACAGTTAATTTGGATATAATTCAAGAAATAGTAAAAAAATTTGATCTTAAAATTGAAATTGGTGGAGGTATTAGAAATTTTGAAAGTATTCAGAAATATACAGATACTGGTGTAGAGAAAGTTATTTTAGGAAGTGCCGCTATAAAAGATAAAAATTTTTTAAAGAAAGCATGTGAAAAATTTCCAAATAAAATTGCTCTAGGGTTAGATGCTAAAGATGGGTATTTGTCGTTTTCAGGTTGGAAGGAAAATTCCAATCAATTGACTCTAGATTATTTGAAAGAAGTTAATGATTATGGTGCAAGTAGGTTAATTTATACTGATATTAATAAAGATGGAATGAAGCAAAGTCCTAATTTCGAAGAGACAGCAAAGGTTGCAGATATTTCAAATTGTCCAGTAATTATATCGGGTGGAGTTTCCTCAATTCATGACATTAAAAAAGCTAAGGAATTAAAAAATAGTAATATCGAGGGTATAATAGTTGGAAAGGCTATCTATGATGGTGATATTAAATTAGACGAGTTAGTGAAAGAATTAGATGCTTAAAAATAGAATTATACCTTGTTTGGATGTTAAAAATGGACGTGTAGTTAAGGGTATTAATTTTGTTGATTTAAAAGACGCTGGTGATCCTGTTGAACAAGCTAAAATTTATTCAGACGGTGGAGCAGATGAAATTTGTTTTTTAGATATTACTGCATCAAATGAAAATAGAGATACTATTTACGATGTAGTAGAGAAAACGTCGAAGAAATGTTTTGTTCCTCTGACAGTTGGAGGTGGTGTTAAAAGTGTTGAGGACATCAACAAACTACTGAAATGTGGTGCAGACAAAGTATCAATCAATACTGCTGCAGTTCAAAATCCAGAAGTAGTAGAAGAAAGTTCTAAAAAATTTGGCTCACAATGTATTGTGGTAGCAATAGATGCTAAAAAAAATGGGGACAAATGGGAAATATTTACTCATGGGGGAAGAAACAATACTGGTACTGATGCAATAGAATTTGCTAAAAAAATGGAAGATAGTGGGGCAGGAGAGCTTCTAGTTACTTCTATGGATAGAGATGGTACTCAAGTTGGTTATGACATTGAGCTTATGTCTAAGATATCTTCTATGGTAAATATTCCAGTTATTGCATCAGGCGGAGTTGGAAATTTAGATCATTTAGTAGATGGAATTAAATTAGGAAATGCAAGTGCAGTTTTAGCAGCATCAATATTTCACTATGGCAAACATTCTGTAAAGGAAGCTAAGGAGTATTTGGATTCAAAAGGAATTCCTGTTAGAATTTAATATGCTTAATACATTAGAAAACTTAATTAAACTTGCACGAGAGAGAAAATCTTCGCCTGTTGAAGGTTCTTATACTAATAAATTGCTTACAGATAAATCATTAAGTAAAGCAAAAGTTTTAGAAGAAGTTGATGAATTAATTGAAGCTGTAGAAAAAAATTCTAATAAAATCCATGAAGCTGCAGATGTATTTTACCACTTGCTAATGTATTTAGAGGCTAATGATATAAAAATTGAAGAGGTAATGTCAGAGCTAGAAAAAAGAAAAAAATGAGTTACGACGATAATAACATTTTTGCAAAAATTTTACGTGGAGAGATTCCTTGTAATAAAATTTATGAGGACGATTTTGTTTTGTCATTTCATGACATTAATCCTCAAAAAAAAATTCATGCACTAGTAATTCCTAAAGGAAAATATGTTGATCTAGATGATTTTAGTTTAAATGCATCACCAAATGAGATGGTTGGATTATTAAAGGGTATTAATATAGTTGCTAAAAAACTTGGTATTTCAACAGACGTAGGCAAAGGCTATAGAGCTTTAGCAAACATTAGTGATTACGGTGGTCAAGAAGTGCCTCATTTACATTTTCATTTATTTGGAGGAGAACGAGTTGGGAAAATGGTGGAGTGACAGAAGAAGTTAAAAGAAATTACTTAGAAATTAATTCACTTCAAGATCTAATCGAAGGAAATAAACCATCTGAAGATTATTCTTTAGATTTAATAAATCCAATTAATTTTCAACTAAACAAATTTTTCTATAAAAATATTGGTAAAAAACATAAGTGGGTAGATAGACTTACTTGGTCAGAAGAAAAATGGATTAATTATGTTTCTTCTGAAAATGTTATTTCATATGTTTTTAAACATAAAGATGATTTAGTAGGTTTTTTCGAATTAATTTTTCATCCAAAAAATAATGAAACAGAAATTGCATATTTTGGAATTTTAGAAGAATATCAAAATAAAAAATTAGGATCCTTTTTATTGTCAGAAGCCATTAAAAAATCCTTTGTAGATAATACCAAACGAGTTTGGGTGCATACTTGTTCTTTAGATCACAAAAATGCTTTAAGTAATTATATTTCAAGAGGCATGAAAATATTTAAAACTGAAATATTAAATATTTAATTTTGAGCAGGTATATTAAATAAATTCTTAGACAGCACCCTATTTTTTCTAATAGATGAAAGGAAGGTAATATTAAAATTTTGATACATGTCTGTATTTTGCCAACCAATTAAATCATAGGTTTTTTTGTCAAAAAATATATTTATTTCGTTGTTATTTTCTAAAATTGTAAAATTAATAAGATTATTATCGATTGTTCTTTCTTTTAAAGATTTAATTTTTTTGATTAGAATATTTTTATCCAAAATAACATTTAAGGGGGTTTTTTCTAAAGGATACCGATAATAGCTAGAAATAGTTTTAACAACTAAAGATTTTCCATTCGAAACTAAAATTTTATTGTTGCTTCTTGCATATTCACAAAATATTTTTTTTGGATATTCTATCGTACAATTACCATTCTCTATTTTACCATTAACATTTTGTTCAAATTTAAAATCTAAATTTTTTGTATTCTTAAGGTTTTGAATAATTTTCTCTTTTATTTCTGCATTTGAATTAAATGTTAAAACAAAGAATATTATAATTAAATACAATTTTAACATCACAGAACATCTCTTTTACCAACGTGATTAGCTTTACTCACAATTCCATCTGCTTCCATCATATCAATTATTCTCGCAGCTCTGTTGTAACCAATTTGGAGTTTCCTTTGTAAAAAAGAAGTGGAAGCTTTTCCCTCTGATTTTATAATTTCTAAAGCTTGTTGATATAGTTCGTCTTTATCATCTAGATTTTGGTTATTACCCATCTCCTTTTCATCTGCAAAATTTAAAATCTCATCCACATAATCAGGCTCAGCCTGTGATCTTAAAAAATTGTTTATTTGTTCAATTTCACCATCTGAAACGAAAGGAGCATGAATTCTTACTATACGATTAGCAGAAGACATATAAAGCATATCTCCTTTTCCTAATAATTGTTCTGCTCCTTGCTCACCCAAAATTGTTCTACTATCTATTTTTGAAGTAACTTGAAATGATATCCTTGTTGGAAAATTTGCTTTAATTGTTCCAGTAATTACATCAACACTAGGTCTTTGAGTGGCCATAATGATGTGAATCCCTGCTGCCCTGGCCATTTGTGATAATTTTTGAATATAGTTCTCAATTTCTTTACCTGCTACTAACATTAAATCGGACATTTCATCAACAACAACAACTATATATGGCATTGGAAGTTTGTGTTTTGTATTATAGCTATCGATATTTCGGACTCCCTCTTTAGTCATAAGTCTATATCTGCTCTCCATTTCCTTAACTACCCAACCAAGAACAGACGCAGCTTTTTTAGCTTCTGTTATCACAGGGCACAATAAATGTGGAATTCCCTCATATGTTGAAAGTTCAAGCATTTTCGGATCTATTAAAATAAATTTACATTTTTCTGAAGTATGTCGAAAAAGAAGAGACAAAATAATAGTATTGATGCAAACTGATTTACCTGACCCTGTTGTACCAGCGATAAGTAGATGGGGCATTGACGACAAGTCCCCGACTATAGGTTTACCAGAAATACTTTTCCCCAATGCGATTGGTAATTTAATGTCTCTTTTTTTGAAATCAGGATTGTTTAAAATTT
The DNA here is from genome assembly GCA_902593405.1 of uncultured Pelagibacteraceae bacterium. Taxonomy (GTDB): domain Bacteria; phylum Pseudomonadota; class Alphaproteobacteria; order Pelagibacterales; family Pelagibacteraceae; genus Pelagibacter. The sequence continues at coordinate 8,093 of CACJIB010000008.1, forward strand.
CGCTTAAATAAACATTTTCTCTTACATTGTTTGGAAGTTCAATGCCAACTGTGTTGCTTCCAGGTATTGTAGCTATTCTTGCAGATTCTGAACTGGTATTTCTTGCAATGTCATCAGATAAATTAATTATTTTTGAAACCTTTACACCAGCTGCTGGCTCAAATTCATTTAAAGTTACCACAGGTCCATGACTTACTTTCTTGATATTACCATTAACACCAAAATCTAAGAGAATTTTTTCTAAAAATTGAGGATCTTGTGTTTCACTTTTTTTAAAATTTTCTCTTTCGTTTTTAGAAGGAGTTTTCAATAAATCTAAGTCCGGTAATTTAAATTTAGTTTTGTTTTTGGTTGTATTCTCAGCTTTTATAAAAGGCAAATCCTCTTGAATAAGATTTTTTATTTCTTCTTGGGGTATATATTCACTGATTACCTCACTTTTATCAGTATAATTTTTTCTTTTTTCTTTTGTAAAAAATTTATTTAAATTTTTAATTAATTCATAAAATTTTATTGGATGAAAATTAATACTTATTAAAAATAAAAAAATATTTAAAATAATTAAAATATAATAAAAAATTATCTCGTTAATTAAAATGATTGAATTTAAAAATGTTCGATCTAAATAATCACCTATAAAGCCCCCATTACCATTTATATATAGAGCAAAAGCATCTGGATAAAAATGTGCGAAAAATAAACTTCCTAGTATAGAATAAATTATTGCAAAGAATATATTTTCAATTATTAAAAAAAATTCTTTACTTCTAATAATGTTGATACCAGATACAATTAAAGTAAAGGAGAACAAATATGAAATTAGACCTATTGATTGAAAAAATAAATCTGACACAAAACTTCCATGGAAACCCAAAATATTTTTAATTTTTGTGTTTTCCGGAAAAATGAAATTAGGATCTTCTGGCGAATAGGTTAATAGTGCTAATAATAACAAAACTCCAGCGCCAAAAACGGTTATCCCAAAAATTTCTGCTATCCTTTTAATAGTGAAATTAGCAAACAAATTAGCTGTTTTTTTTATATCCATATTTATGAATCAATTTTACCACTTTGTATCATCTAATTTTTGTTGTTAAAATTAAAAATAATATGAGAGTCTGTATACTTGGATCAGGTTTAACTGCTTTAACTTTAGCAAAAGCTTTAGTTAATCAAAATATTTTTGTTGATTTAGTTTCATCTAATAAAAATGATAAAATTAATCATTCTAGAACGATAGGCATTTCAGAGAGTAACTTTAATTATTTTAATAGAAATATAGCAAATATAGAAAAAATAAGCTGGAAATTAAATAAAATAGAAATTTATAATGATAAAAATAAAAATGAAAAATTATTAAATTTTGAAAATAGTAATAATCAACTTTTTTCGATTATAAAAAACTACCAGTTATATGAATTTTTAAATAAAAATTTATTTAAGAATAAATATTTTAAAAAAATAAATTCAAAAAAAAAATTAATAAAAACAGAAAAATATAATTTAATAATTAATACTGAATACAATAATATTTTTACAAAAAAATATTTTAGCAAAAAAATTGAAAAAGCTTACAACAGTTTTGCCTACACAACTGTTATAAATCATGAAAAAATTTCAAATCATGTTGCTGTTCAAATATTCACTAAAATTGGTCCTCTAGCTTTTTTACCGTTATCAAAAAATAAAACTTCAATTGTGTATTCAATATATAATTTACAGGATGTTGATAGGAAAAAAATAATCCATCTTATAAATCAACATAATATCAAATATAAAATAACAAAAATTGAGAAGATAGAAAATTTTGAACTTAAATCTTTTAATTTGAGATCTTATTATCACAATAATATTTTAGCTTTTGGTGATTTGCTGCATAGAATTCATCCACTTGCCGGTCAGGGTTTTAATATGACAATTAGAGATATAAAAATTTTTATTAATATTATTAAAAATAAAATAGATTTAGGTTTGCCTATTGACAGTTCTGTAAATAATGAATTTGAAAAAAATTTGAAACACAAAAATTATATTTTTTCAAATAGTATTGATTTTGTTCAAGAATTTTTTAATTTTGAGAGAAAATTTAATAATAATATTTTAAGCAAATCTGTAAAAATTTTAGGAAAAAACCGTTTTATAAATAAATTATTTACCAAAGTGGCTGATAAGGGAATAAACTTTTAAATTATTGAATCGTTGTATTGTCAAAATTATCAAAAGTATAAGTGCTTAAAATCTGAGAAATTTTTTCTTTTCTATTATCTAAATTTTTTGCTTCTAAAAGAACTTGTTTTTCCTCTAAAGAAAATGGTGATGCCATAGCAAGCGCATTAATTGTTTCATCAAGACTTTGCTTTTCTAAGGCTTTCCAATTAATTATAAATCCTCTTTTTTCAAATAATGATTTCAAATCTTTAAAAATCAACTCAAGATCAGAAAATTTTAAATTTTCTTTTTTGTTTTCTAGGTCTTGATAGAAATCTTCAAAATTTATTTTTAAGACTCTATATTTATTTTCTGTATCCAACTCTGTAATTTTCCTAAATCTAATTAAACCTTTAATTTCAATCAAAAACCTCCCATCTTCTGTTTCCCTAAAACTGGTGATTTTTCCAAGACAACCAACTTCATGTAATTCAGGTTTAATTTGTTTAATATTTGAATTTTTTGGCTGAATCATTCCAATTAATTTATTCGATTTCATACTGTCGTTTATCATATCAATATAACGTGGTTCGAATATATTTAATGGCACAGTAGTTTTTGGAAATATTATAAAATTACTTAGAGGAAATACCGGGATTTCATTTGGGAGATCTTCTTTTTTCATAATTTAAATCATATCACATATAATTTTTTTAATAATATTGAACTTTGTCACAAACCTAAAATAATAAATTTATTTTCAAATTATTTTGTCTCTTGCTTAATATTAAAAAAGGCACTAGTTTTAATACTTATAGAACAAGCGGGCATAGCTCAGTGGTAGAGCGTCTCGTTGCCAACGAGAAGGTCGAGGGTTCGACCCCCTTTGCCCGCTCCAAAAAAAATTATGAGTGATCTAGCAAATAAAAAATGTGTTCCTTGTGAAGGAAATATTCCTCCATTTAGTGCGGAGGAGATACATAAATATCTTAAAAAAGTTGATGGCTGGGAAGTTTTAGAAGATAAAATTGATGGCTTTCATTTAATCAAGAATTTTAAATTTGATAACTTTTTAAAAAGTCAGGAATTTGTCAATAAAGTTGGACAAATAGCTGAAGCCGAAGGTCATCATCCTGATCTATGGTTTGGGTGGGGTTATGCGAGAATTAAAATATATACGCATGCGATAAAGGGTCTAGCTGAGAGTGATTTTGTTCTTGCTGCAAAAATAGATAAAATATCTAATGTCTGAAGTGTCTTGTTTTTGAAAAAAGAAGCACGGTGTCGGTCTCGTTTGCAAAATTAATTATTTCTTTATCTCTTATTGACCCAGACGGTTGAATAACAGCTCTAACACCTGATTGGACTAATTTTTCGATACCATCTACAAAAGGAAAAAATGCGTCTGAGGCTGCTACTAAATTATCAGTCTGAAGATTAAATTTTTTCATTTTATTTATTGCTATTTGGCAACTATCTAGTCTACTTGGTTGACCAGAACCAATACCAACAGTAGCTTCATCAGATGCTAATACTATTGCATTTGATTTTACATACCTACATACATTAAAAGCAAAAATAAGATCTTTAAGTTGTTTAGATGTTGGTTTTCGTTTTGATACAACTTTAAAATTTTTTTTTGCAAATATATTTAAGTCCTCTGATTGTATCATTATATTTTGATTAAATGATACAAACTTAAAAAGTTCTCCTGATGCATAATTTGTTCCATCAATCAATCTTAAGTTTTTTTTAGCATCTAATATTTTGATTGCATTGCTATCGAAACCATTTGCAATTATTACCTCTAAAAATAACTTATTTAATTCAACAGCTAAATCACTTTTAATTTTAAAATTACAAGAAACTATTCCACCATAAGCACTTACAGGGTCACAAGAAAGAGCGGACTTATAACTCTCTAAATGATCATTTTTAGCAGAAACTCCACACGGGTTTGCGTGCTTAACAATTACTGTTCCTTTACCTTTAGGTAAAGACCTTGAAATAGTTAGAGCGCTAAATATGTCATTATAATTGTTATAACTAAGCTGTTTTCCGTGAATTTGTTTTAAGTTCATATTTGAACTACCGGAATAAATTGCGCTTAATTGGTGAGGATTTTCACCATATCTAAGTTGCTTTATTAGATTTCCATGAAAAATTTTTTTCTTAGGAAAAATAGTATTTGTTTTTTTGTTAAAATAGTTTGAAATAACAGAGTCATAATACGCCGTCTCAGCAAACGCTATTCTTGATAGTTTTTCTCTAAAATTTAAAGAAGTAGATCCCTTGAATTTTTTTAGTTCTTGAATTAATTCCTCATACTGATCTGAAGAAGTTATTATAACTACATCATTGTAGTTTTTTGCAGCCGATCTAACCATAGTAGGACCACCTACATCTATATTTTCAATAATTTTTTGATGATTATTTGTTTTTTTAAGAGTGTTCTCAAACGGATAAAAATTAACTATGACTAAATCAATATTCTCAAAATTATTGTCTTTAAGATCTTTTAAGTGAGATTTTTTTTCTCTTTTATTTAAAATCCCTGCATGGATTTTTGGATGAAGAGTTTTTACTCTACCCTCCAAAATCTCAGGGGAATTAGTAAAATCAGATACTTCTAAACAGTTAAATTTTAATTTTTTAATTTCTTTATAAGTACCACCTGAGCTAATTATTTTAACTTTGTTCTTTTTTAAAATATTTAGCAATGGTTTTAAGTTATTTTTGTTAGATACGGAGATGAGAGCTGTTTTGATTTTTTTCTTCATTATAATTTATTTATCTCCCACTTTATTATCTGTTCTTTTTCATTATTCATACCTGAGATAAAAATATTTTGGTTTTCTTTATATGAATTTTTATTACCGAAATATAAACCATTATCAATATTAATATCAAAGTTATCACAACAAAATTTCCAACCTTCCTCATCTAATTCAATTAGTATTGATTTGTTATCTTGTGTTTTCATTACTTTTGAGTTTGGATCAAGATGAAATCTAATATCAAATTTAATTTCTTTACTTGGATTTTTTCTAAATAACTTATCTTGGCCAATAAATTTCATCTGTTCTGGGTAAAACTCAATTTGTCTCTCATAAATGGCTCCAAATTTAATTAAATATCCATCATGTGTACCTGATATTTTCCAATAATTATTTTCAAAAACTACATTTTTTTTTGATACTTTCAGTCCTCTATCAACAACCAAATTTTTTTGATGCTTAATAAAATTTGAAGAGGAATAATCCTCAATGCTTAAAGCACAATGTAAAGCTGTGCTTCTTGATAATTTATTAAATTTATTATTTTTGTCTGGATAGTAACCAGCATTAGAAATTAATTTTTTATCATTAGAAAATATTTCAAATGATAAAGCTCCAGCTTGATAGTTGTTAGAAAATATTTTGTTAGGGCTAGATCCAATATCAGCAGCAAGAATTATTTTTTTATTTTTTAGTATTGCATAACCACCTAGTTCATTAATTTGATTTTTAAAAGTGTAACCTAACCTTTTCAAGTATTGATCAAATTCGTTATTATCAGAATAAAAGTTACCATTAAAAAAAATATCTTGTTTAATATTCTGCCAAATGAAAGCGTAACTTGAGCCTAAATAGTAGATAGTTTCATCTATATATTCTGGAATCAAACTCTGAGATTCTTTAAACCACTCTCTAATTATTATAAAATATTTTAAATAAAATATTAATTGTCTGATGTTTCTTGATTTTATAAAACCTTGATTATCAATTGAGGATTTAATTATATTTTTTAATAAATTTAATCCGTAAGTAAGATATTGTCTTTCATTCTTATAAGCTAAACCAGTTAAAATTATTGCAGCACAACCAATCATCTTATTTTCTACTTCTTTTGGATTTTTTATTTCATTTAATAAATGATTAGTTTGCTTTTGTATCATGTGATCAAAAGTAGATCTGTATTCTTGATCACTATCTTCATACGTTAGTTGATGATTTGATAACCATGAAATAATTCTTTTTGCTGTTAAATCAAATTCCCAACTTCTTTTTTGATATTTAGCGTTATTTGAAATCCAATTTTTTATAACTGTTTGTGTAGTTTTTTTGGAGGATTTTAAATCTAAACTAAAAAACCAAAAAAAATTATTTAATTTTTCGTAATCTTTAGGACTTAATTTGCTTTGCCAAATTGATTCGATAGCAAAATCTTCAATTTTATATTTTTTATTTTGGTATTTAATTATAGATGAAAGTAAATGAGGACTAGGTTTGTATTCAAAACTATTTTCAAAAGTTTTTGATATTTTTTTTTCGTAAAAATTTGAATTTTGATAAATTGATTTAAAACTTTCTTTTATATTAAAATAAAATTGACCTAAAATGCCTAAGGAATTTGTATTAATCATTAACTTATTTTAATTTTAATAAATTAATATTTTTCTTTATATCTCCATCATTACTTTTGAATACTGTAGTACCTGAAACAAGAATGTTTGCACCAGCCTCAATTGCACTTTTGCAATTATCAAAATTGATCCCACCATCAATTTCTATGTCAAAATCCATCTTTTTTTGCTCTCTTATTTTTTTTAGATCTTTAATTTTATTTAATACTTCTGGCATAAATTTTTGGCCTCCAAACCCAGGATTTACACTCATAATTAAAACTAAATCTATTTGGTTCAACAAATTTATAATTAAATCAATTTTAGTTTCAGGATTAAGTGAAACACCAACTTTTTTATTTTTTTCTCTTATTTTTTTAATGGAATTTTCTAAATTATCGGTTGCCTCAGGATGAATAGTAATTATGTCTGCTCCCGCGTCAGCGTAAGCATCTATATATTTATGTACTGGTGATATCATTAAGTGAACATCAAATTTTAATGAGCAATGTTTTCGAAGAGCTTTTATTACAGGTGGTCCTATAGTTAAATTAGGAACAAAATGACCATCCATGACATCCACATGAATCATATCAGCCCCACCTTCTTCAAGTCTTTTAATTTCTGAACCTAATTGACTAAAGTCAGCTGATAAAATTGATGGTGAAATTTGTATATTTTTCATTGATTACTAGATTAACTAGTATCAATTTTAAAAATTAAAATGAATTAAAAAATTGATAAATTTGTCTAGAAATTTCACTCTCTAAAGGAAATGACAACATCCCCATCACCGAATAGCCTAAGATCCAAGGCATTAAATAAAATCTGATCATGTAGAAGAACCAAGCAACATACAAGGGCACCAATGGCCCAATGATAAATGAAGGTGTGATTGGTTTAAATAATTTTATTAAAGGATTGGTGTATTTTACAAATACTCTCATAAAAAAAAATTGAGAGTCTTCCCTTTGGAAAATATTCATTGCTACTCTTCCAATAAGAGTCCACATTATAATCCCGAGCAAATAGTCAATAAAATATATTAAAGGGTGAAAATTTGCTGACATTCAAAATTTATATTGGAAAACGTATTGAAATAAAAGGGGCGAAATTAATCGCCCCTTTAAAAGATTATTTAGTGTGATTTACCAAGAATTGATTTACCACTCGGTACACGTACATCATCAACCATTTTTTGAGTAGCTTTATCTGGTTCTGCAGTCATTAAACTGACCACTACCATTAAAACTAAACTAACAGCTGACCCGAAGATACCAAATGTTAACTGTGTAATTCCTAGGAATCCACTTCCACCAGTTCGTACCCAAACTAAGTACCAAGCACCGGCGATTAGACCACCTAGCATACCAGCAATCGCACCTTGTCTATTAGCTCTCTTCCACCATACACCAAGTACAAGTGGGAAGAACAATCCAGACATCGCAAAATCAAAAGCCCAGATAACCGAACCTAAGATTCCTTGAATCTCCATTGCTGCAATAGTTGCTCCAGCAAAACCAATTATTACAAGTAATACCCTTGCAACAAGTAGTCGTTTTGCAGTTTCCGCTTTTGGATCAATGATCTTATAGTAAACATCATGTGATATAGCGTTTGCAATCGCTAGAATCAAACCATCAGCAGTAGACATGGCAGCTGCCATACCTCCTGCAGCAACTAGACCTGAAATTACATAAGGTAATCCAGCTATCTCTGGTGTTGCTAATACAACGGCTTTACCACCCATGAAGAACTCGTTTAATTCAAGAGTTCCATTTCCGTTAAAGTCGCTGATAAACATTAGGTTTGCTTGGTTCCAGTTTTGGTACCAATCTATCGCTTCCACTTCTGCAAATGTCTTACCGATAATACCAGTTGGTAAATTCGGGTCGATCAATGATAACTTAGATAATGTAGCTAACATTGGAGCAGAAGAATAAAGTAGGAAGATAAAGAATAATGACCAACCTACTGATTTTCTAGCTGCTTTTACACTTGGAGTAGTAAAGTATCTCATCATTACGTGCGGTAATGAAGCTGTTCCCATCATCATCGCTAATGCTAATGAAATAAATGCCCAAGGTGTAGCGTTCACTGCAGAGTGAGCTTTAGTTATTCCTGCTAAGCCTTTAGGTACTGATTTTAGATCAGCAGCTGCGTTTTTAACAAAACCGAACTGTTGTTCTAATTCACCAATTCTAGCTACCTCGTCAGCTAACATAAAGTGAGGGAAGAAACCCGCACCCATTTTGTTACTGATCCAGAATACTGGAAGTAGGTAAGCTATAATCAGCACGATATATTGTGCAACTTGTGTCCAAGTTACCCCTCTCATACCACCTAACATTGAACATAATAAAATACTTATTAGTCCAACATAAACTGCGTATTGGAACGGGATATCAAGTGCAACAGATGCAATAGTACCTGTAGCGTTAATTTGTGCAGTCACATAAGTAAATGAAGCAACAGTTAAAACTACAACTGCGCTAAATCTAGCTAAATTACCACCGTATCTAGTACCTATAAAATCTGGAACTGTATAACAGCCAAATTTTCTTAAGTATGGTGCTAATAAAGATGCAACAAGCACGTAACCACCAGTCCAACCTACAAGTAGAGCCATATAGCCGTAACCTTTAAAGTAAATACCACCCGCCATTGCAACGAATGAAGCACCAGACATCCAGTCTGCTGCAGTCGCCATTCCGTTGAAGACTGTTGGTACTTGCCTACCAGCTACGTAATATGCATCTGCTTGGGCTGTTCTTGATAGCCAACCGATTAATGCATAGATGAATACAGTAAATGCAACGAAAGCGATACCGATCGCTTTGGCTGTCATACCCATCTGTTCAGCAATTGCCATAATGATTATGAAACCTATAAATCCTCCGGTATAGATCCCGTAAACTTTAGGCAAATTATCTATGAAATTACCTTTCATTATTCGTCCTCTCTTTCGCTAAAGCCGAACTCTTCATCGATTTTTTCTTGTCTATTCGCAAACCAGAAAATTAGGATTACGAAAGCACCAAGAGATCCCTGACACGTAAACCAATATGTCCATGGATAACCGAAAGGTCCTGTGACCTCGTTCATTTCAGCTCCAAAGAGAAAGATGCCAATTGAGAAAACAAACCAGATTGCCAGTGTTATAAATAACAATCCCCTGGTTTTTTCCCAGTGTTTTTGTTGATTTGACATTTATACCTCTCTTTTTAGTTATAACTGGTTGAAACCATAACCATTATGAGAGCTTTGAAAACCCTAAAAATTGATCATATTAGGTACTTATTTACTTACTTTTTTAAGATATAATTGGCGCACTTACAAATTAACATGGGAAAATACAAATTAACTTGGAGAGACGTAAAACTTGAGGATTTCAAAACATATTTATTCGCCATGTTTAAGGCGTTTATTCCAAAGAAAAAAATAAAAACTTTAGATGAATTAGAGCAGTTTATTCAAACTAAATCTGCATGGGCCACTCAAGTTACTTTATATAATTATCTAAAAACTAGAATGGGAACAAGATACGTTCTTCATTTTGATAATGATGAATTCATGTCATCAGTAAATCTTGCTAAATGGAATATTTATTCAGTTGCATTACAAGATTTAACTTTTTTTACTTTTTCATATTTGAAGGTTAATTTTGATTATCAGGATATTCATAAAGCAAACGAAATTTTCAATAAAATTTTAGATGACGAAATTTCTAATAAGATGCCGTTAGATATTATTGATGAAGCTAGGAAAAGTTTTGATGAACGATTAGAGAAAATAAATTGGGATGTTTATTATCAAGACTTACCTTTTAATCCTAGTGCTCTTACTTTATATAAGTGGGCTCCAATTGCAGATGAATTAAAAACTTTAGATCGAAAGATTGTTTTAAATTCGATGATTTTAAAATGGGATGTTGTTAAACAAGAGTTTAAAGATTTAATTCACTTTTAAATATTTTTTCTATTGTCAACTAAACTATCAACTACACTTGGATCTGCCAGAGTAGTAGTGTCCCCTAATTGACCATGTTCATTAGCAGCAATCTTTCTTAGAATTCTTCTCATTATTTTTCCTGATCTCGTTTTAGGAAGACCTGGAGTAAAATGAATTAGGTCTGGAGTTGCTAAAGGTCCAATTTGTTTTCTAACCCAAAGTTTTAAATCTCTTTCTAACTCACCAGTTTCGTTTTCTCCTGCATTAAGGGTTACATAACAATACAATCCGTTACCTTTAATATCATGAGGGTAACCAACTACAGCAGCTTCAGCTACTTTTGGATGAGCAACAAACGCACTTTCAATTTCAGCTGTTCCAAGATTATGTCCCGAAACAATAATTACATCATCTACACGACCAGTGATCCAGTAATAACCATCTTTATCTCTTCGACATCCATCACCAGTGAAATATTTTCCGTTAAATTGAGAAAAGTATGTATCTATAAATCTTTGATGATCACCATAAACAGTTCTCATTTGTCCAGGCCATGATTGAGCTATACATAATCTTCCTTCTCCAGCTCCTTTAATTTCTTTACCGTTTTTATCTACAAGCACTGGCTTAATTCCATAGAAAGGTTTTGTTGCAGATCCAGGTTTAAGAGGAATTGCACCTGTTTGAGGAGCAATCATTATACCTCCGGTTTCTGTTTGCCACCAAGTATCTACAATTGGGCATTTGGAATTACCTACAGTTTTATAGTACCACATCCAAGCCTCTGGATTTATTGGTTCTCCTACTGTTCCCAAAAGTTTAAGGGATTTTCTAGAGGTTTTTTTAACTGGTTTATCTCCCTCTCGCATTAATGCTCTAATTGCAGTTGGTGCTGTATAAAATGTATTTACTTTATATTTATCAACTATTTGCCACCACCTTGAACTATCAGGATAATTTGGAATTCCTTCAAACATTATAGTTGTTGCACCATTCGAAAGTGGCCCATAAATAATATAACTGTGTCCAGTTACCCAACCAATATCAGCAGTACACCAATAAATATCTTTTGGTTTATAGTTGAAAATATATTGATGTGTCATTGATGCATAAACCATATATCCACCGGTAGTATGAAGAACTCCTTTAGGTTTACCTGTTGAACCGGAAGTATATAAGATAAATAAAGGATCTTCTGCATTCATTTCTTCAGGTTCACAATGATTTGGAACGTCTTTAATTAAATCATCAAACCAAACATCTCTATTTTGATCCCAGTTTATGTAATTTCCTGTTCGTTTTACAACAATGCATTTCTTAACATTTGGGCAACTCATTAAAGCTTCATCTACTGTATATTTCAATGGAATAGTTTTTCCACCTCGCACTCCTTCATCTGCAGTAATGATGTATTCAGATTCACAATCATTCACTCTTCCCGAAATAGAATCTGCTGAAAAACCTCCAAAAATAATCGAATGAACTGCACCAATTCTTACACAAGCCAGCATTAAAATTGCTAACTCTGGTATCATAGTTAAATAAATTGTTACACGATCACCTTTTTTAATTCCTAATTTTTTTAAACCATTGGCTGCTTTCGAAACTTTTTGGTGAAGTTGTTTATAAGAAATTTTTTGACTATCTTTTGGATCATCACCCACCCAAATAATAGCAGTTTTATCTTTTTTATCTTTTAAGTGTCTATCAATACAATTTGTTGAAGCATTTAAAGTACCATCTTCAAACCATTTAATTTTTACTTCTTTTGTGCTGTATTTTACGTCTTTAATTTTTTTATAAGGTTTTATCCATGTAATTCTTTTTCCTTCTTTTCTCCAAAATTCATCATTACTCTTTATAGATTGAGAATATTTTTGTTGGTATTTACTTTTGTTTGCTAAGCTACTTTTAACCCATTCTGGCTTTGTTTTAATAACAACTTCAGGAGGTGTATTTCCGTTTTCTTTTTTTGCTTTAATTTTTTTTTTTAATTTTTTGGAAGTTTTTTTTCTAACTTTAGATTTTTTTTTAACCTTTTTTGAGGTTTTTTTTCTAACTTTAGACTTTTTTTTTCTTACCTTGCTTTTCTTTTTCTTTTTTTTTGGCATAGGATAATTTTTTTTTTAAATTCTACTCATGTTATTTATAATTTTCCAGCTTTTATAATCAACAGGCATTACAGAAAGCCTACTTTGCTTTATCAGAGCTAAATGGCTTAAATCCTTATTTATTTTAATACTTTCGAGCGTTATAGGCTTCGAAAATTTACTTTTAAATTGAACAGTCACAGCAACGAACCTTCCCGTTTTGTCAGTTTTATCTATATAAGATTCTTTAATAACTTTTACAATTCCAACTATCTCCTTTCCGATATTTGAATGATAAAAAAAACAAAGATCCCCTCTCTTCATACTCTTTAAATTTTTAGCAGCTTGATAATTTCTAACACCATCCCAAGGTGCACCTTTAACTCCAGCTTTTTTTTGTTGATCAATTGACCAGACATCCGGCTCAGATTTAATTAACCAATATTTCATTATGTAATTTTATTTATCAAATCTACTTCTTATTAATATATTTAATCTTTTGTAATGTTTTCTATGAATAAAAGGAAGCAATTTTGAGACTAAGTTGTTCCAGGCCGATTTCTTTTTCGAAAAAAACCAATCAATTTTATTATGATCTAAACCAAACCCATAGTACGAAAAATCATTTTTAATTAATTTTTTTAAAATTTTAATTTTTTGAAATTTATTTAGGTGTAAATATTCTAATGAAATATTTTTAATCTTGTATTTTTTTAAATTTAAAGACATTATTACCTCATAATCGCTGCCTTCGATATCAATAGAAAAGTAATCTATTATTTTATTTTTAAAATATTTTAACAAAAAATTATTTATTGAAATAGTAGCTATTTTTTTTGTTTTAATTTTAGACCCGGGAAAATGTCTTTTAATATGATTGATATCACTAGAAAATAATTGGTAAAATGGAGCATCTTTCTCGCTAAAAAAAAAATTAATTTTATTTTTTTTTTTACCAGTTATAGCAAAGTTAAAAATTTTAACAGACTTATATTTCTTCCATGATTTTTTTAAAGTATTTATATTTGATGGATTTGCCTCAACTATAAAAATATTTTTATTTTTTGATTTATGTTTTTTAACAAATTCAGAAAAACCATCTCTAAAACCAGTTGTTGGATCTAAATCTCCTGCTCCACCTCCTATGTGTAAAAAATTCATATTATTATGTTGTATATCATTATAATTTTACACCTGCACCTTTAAGAAATACTGCATCTTCATCTAATGGCCATCTAGGTTTTGCTGGATAATCTAAATAATTAAATTTATTAAGTTTAAATTTTTCTAAACCTACCATTGCAATCATTGCTGCATTATCTCCACAAAACTCTATAGGTGGAAAAATACTTTTATAATTATTTTCTTCACATAGATTAATTAACATAGACCTAATTTTTTTATTTGCTGCAACTCCTCCAGCAACAACGAAAATTTTTTCATTTAATTCATTTATTTTTTCAAATTCAGTAAAAGCAATCTTTGTTTTTTTATATAAAATTTCCTCAATTGTTTTTTGAAAAGATGCTGCAAGATCATATTTATCTTGTTCTGATTTAATTGTTTTGCTTATCTTCAACACGGCAGTTTTTAGACCTGCAAAAGAAAGATTGCATCCTCCTTTGCTGAAAATTGGTTTTGGTAAATCATATTTTTCTGGATCACCTTTTTTAGCTAAAATTTCTATTTGAGGTCCTCCCGGAAATTCTATTCCTAAAAGCTTTGCCGTTTTGTCAAACGCCTCACCTAATGCATCATCAATAGTTGTTCCTAATCTTTTATATTTACCAAGGTTCTGAACACTTAAATATTGTGAGTGCCCGCCTGAAATTAAAAGAAGTAAATATGGATAATTTAAATTTGTATTTAGTTTTGGACTTAAAGCATGTCCCTCTAAATGATTAACAGCAATAAAAGGTTTATTCGTTGCTGTTGCGAAAGCTTTACCAAAACTTAACCCAACTGATAAACAAACAATTAATCCGGGACCAGCGGTAGAAGCAACTGCATCTATTTCCTCAATTTTTCTTCCACTTTCATCAATAGCTTTTTTGACAATCCAATCAATTTTTTCAATGTGTGAACGTGCTGCTAGTTCAGGAACTACACCACCAAACTCCCTATGAACCTCCACTTGGCTAGAAACAATGTTAGATAAAACTACTGGGAATCCCTCTTCATTTTCAGTTATTAAAGAAGCTGCTGTTTCATCACAACTAGATTCTATTCCAAGAATTAAGGGTTTTTTGCTCATTCAAATAGTTTTTAATAATTGTACAATCTTTATACAAGTAAGAAATAATTTTTTATGAAAAAAAAAATAATAATTGGATCTAGGGGTAGCAAGCTTGCCTTACTTTATGCCCAACAAGCTAAAGATAAGATTATTGAAAATACCGACCTTGGTAATGAAGATATTTTAATTAAATCAATTACAACTAAAGGTGACGAAGTACAGGATATAAGATTATCTGAGCTTGGTGGCAAAGGTTTGTTTTCTACTAATATTGAAAAAGAACTTCAGTTAAAAAATATTGATATTGCAGTCCATGCACTGAAAGATATGCCTGCTAATGAAACAAAAGGATTAACAACAGACTTTTTCCTTGAAAGAAATGACGCTAGAGAGATTTTAATTGCAAAGAACAAAAAAAAACTTAAAGACTTGGATCAAAAGTCAATTATTGGTACCTCATCATACAGAAGAGAATTTCAAATAAAAAAAATTAGACAAGATTTGAACTGTAAACTAATCAGAGGAAATGTAGATACTAGAATTAGAAAATTGAATGAAGGGATGTATGATGCAATTATTTTGTCTTATGCTGGTATCAAAATTTTAAAATTTGAAAATGAAATCTCAGAAATTTTTCCAGTTGAAGAAATAATTCCTAGTGCAGGACAAGGCGTAATTGCTCTTCAATGCAGGGAGAATGATGATGAGACAATTTCTATTTTAAACAAAATTAATCATGAGGAAACACATAAAAGAGCTCACCTTGAGAGAAATATTTTAAAAGTTTTAGATGGAGATTGTGAAACAGCGATTGGTGCTCATTCAGTGGTTGATGGAGATAAGATTATAGTGGAGGCTGAACTTTTTTCTCTAGATGGTACACAAAGGTTTTATGAAAAAAAAGTTGGTAATTTGAATGAGTTTAAAGAAATCGGTAAAGAAATTGGAATACTTTTAAAAACAAAATCAAATAATTCATATAAAAGATAATATGCATATTTTGTTAACTAGACCACTGGAGGATTGTTATGAAATGATTTTAAAATTTCAATCATTAGGACATCAAGTTTCTCATCTTCCATTAATAAGAATTGAAAAGGTCAATTATGAAGAGATTAACTTTTCTGAATATGGTGGAATTGTTTTTACTAGTACAAATGCAGTAAAATTTTTAAATACAGTAAAATTAGATAAAAATATTAAATGCTTTTGTGTTGGAAATGCTACAGAAAATAAAGCAAGAAGTGTTGGTTTTCAAAATACAATTGCAGCTGAAGGAAATGTTACAAACTTAAAAGAGTTAATTATACAAAGTTATGAGTCCAAAAATAAAGAATTACTTTACTTTAGTGGTGAAACAATATCAGTTGATTTAGATCAACAGTTATTAAGCGAAGGTTTTAAGGTAAAAAGAATTATTAATTACAGAGTAAATCATAATCAAAAATTTGATGAGAAATTTGCTAATGAATTAAAATTAAATATGCCTGATATGGTCTATATTTACTCTCAAAATAGTGCGTCAAGTTTCTTAAATTTCATAAAGATTTACCAAACCGAAAATTTATGGATGAATACAAATTTGATGTGTATAGGCGAAAAAACCTCGTCAATACTGAACGAAATCAAATGGAAAAAGATTTTTCTTTTTAACCCTGGAGAAGAAGAGTTTTTGTTATATAAAATTTAGAAATGGAATTAATTAATAATTTTTCAGAGATATTTTTATCAGTATGGAATAAAGGAATTCTTGGTGTTGATATCTTTCAAATCTTAATTGGTATTGGAATATTTTTATTATTCTTAATTTTTAGAGGTTTAATAAGCAAATTAGTTATTAAAAAATTGGAAATTATCTCGAAAAGAACAACGAATAAATTAGATGATACTTTTGTTCACTCACTTGTAGGTCCAGCAAGATTTTTACCAATTGTATTAGGATTTTTTATTGCAAGCTACTACATGACTTTCTCACTAGAAGGAAGAGAAGTGGTAGATACAATTAATAGAACTTTGATCACTATTTTAATTTTTTGGGTAATTCACCAAATCATAGAACCAATCTCATACATACTTAGTGGTTTAGACAAATTGTTAACAAGAGAACTTATTGGCTGGATAATTAAATCGTTAAAAATTTTAATTTTTATTTTAGGTTTAGCAGCAGTTTTAGAGTTGTGGGGAATTAAAATAGGTCCAATCATTGCAGGTCTTGGATTGTTTGGTGTTGCTGTAGCATTAGGGGCACAAGATCTATTCAAAAATTTAATATCAGGAATTTTAGTTTTAGTTGAAAAGAGATTTAAAATTGGAGATTGGATAGCTGTCGAGGGTATTATTGAAGGTGTAGTAGAAAAGATTGGATTTAGATCAACAACAATTAGAAAGTTTGATAAATCTCTTGCTATTATTCCAAATTTCCAATTTGCCGAAAACGCAGTCGTAAATGTAAGTGAAACTTCAAATTGGTTAATCAGTTGGATTATTACACTTCAATATGACACTACGGTAGATCAGTTAAAAAAAATTAGAGATGAAATCGAAAGTCATATTAATTCAAGCGAAGATTATAATACCTCAATTGGTGTTGCGGTAAGAGTTGATAAATTTTCTGATAGTTCAATAGATATGTATGTAAGATGCTTTACAAAAACAGGAAGTTGGAATAATTGGTTAGATGTTAAAGAAAGATTAGCAATTGCGATCAAAGAAATTGTTGAAAAAAACGGTGCTTCATTTGCTTTCCCAAGTCAGTCGATTTATGTTGAGAAAAAATGATAGCTATTTTTTATTTAGTTTTACAAATTTTAAAATTGTACTCTTATGTTGTAATCGCCAATGTTATTGTAAGTTGGTTAATAGCTTTTAACGTTCTTAATACTCAAAATAGGTTTGTGTATGCAATTTTAGAGTTAAGTTACAAATTAACTGAGCCTTTTCTGAATAAAATTAGACGTTTTTTACCAAATTTAGGTTCACTAGATATTTCTCCAATCATTCTTCTTTTATTGATTTGGTTTATCGAAATGTGTATGAAGCTGTACATTGCACCAATGATTTTTTAAGAGAGAAATATGATTTTAATTGATGGAAAAAAAGCAGCGGCAGAATTAAGAGCAGAGTTAAAGGAAGAAGTTGCAGAGTTAAAATCAAAACATAATAAAGTACCAGGTTTAACAGTAATACTGATTGGTGATTTAACACCTAGTCAGATTTATGTAAGAAATAAAGAGAAGTCAGCAAATGAGGTGGGATTAAAATCTGAAGTAATTAAATATCCAGATTCAGTTGAAGAGAAGACTGTTCTAGAAAAAATTCAGGAACTAAACAGTGATGAAACTGTTTCGGGAATTTTAGTTCAACTTCCTTTACCTAAGCATATTGACAAGCAGAAGGTCATAGAAGCTATTGATCCCTCAAAAGACGTAGATGGATTTCATCCAATGAATGTAGGTAATCTTTCATCTGGTTATGAAAGTTCGATACCTTGTACTCCGCTTGGATGTTATTTGTTGATAAAAAAAATTGAACCTAATTTAAGTGGTAAAAAAGCTGTAGTTGTGGGTAGATCAAATTTAAATGGTAAACCAATGACACAACTTCTTTTGAAAGAAAATTGTACCGTAACTATAACACATTCAAAAACTAAAGATTTAAAAGCTGAATGTTTAGAGGCAGATATAATTGTTGCAGCTGTAGGTATACCCGAACTTGTTAGAGGAGATTGGATTAAGAAAGATGCTATTGTTATTGATGTTGGTATAAATAAAACTGATAACGGTATAGTTGGTGATGTTCATTTTGATGAAGTTTCAAAAAATGCAAAAGCACTGACACCAGTTCCAGGCGGTGTAGGTCCAATGACCATTGCTTGTTTGCTTAAAAATACGATCGACTGTTTCAAAAGATCGCAAATTTAATAATTAAACCATAAGCTGTAATCTGTTAATTTATTAGGATGAAAAAACCTAAACGACCATACAGATTTGGTATAATTTTTTTGCTTCTTACAGTTCCACCTATTGGGGCAACACAATTAGGTTGGTATTTGCATGACAAGCAAACTGGTTTTGATTATGGTATGATTGTAGGTACTGTATCAGTAATATACGCTGCATATTTAATGTATGAAAAAAACTGGCGTGAAGAAGATGAAGATTAAATTATGGAAAAAATAATTTTTTTTGGATTGGTCATTCCTATTATGGCTTATGTTTTATATTTAGGTGGAATGGCAATTATGAATGGTTTTAAGTCTAAGGAAGCTAATAGAGCTGAGAAAGAGGAAGCTGAAAGTGAGGGTAGGGAGACAAGCGAAACTTCTGATGAACAAAGCAGCAATTTAAGTGATGAACTTACTAAATTGAATGATCTAAAAGAAAAAGGAATTATTTCTCAAGAGGAATTTGAAAAGGCGAAAAATAAACTATTAAATAATTAAATAGTTTAATCATGTTTAATGGTTTTAAAAAAAAATTTGTTAAAGTAAACAAGGGTAAAATATTTTGTCGATTTAAAGGTAACGGTCCCCCCTTATTATTACTTCATGGATATCCCCAAACACATGTGATGTGGCATAAGACTGCCCCTGAGCTTAGTGAATATTTTACTGTAATAGTTGCTGACCTTAGAGGATATGGAGATAGTTTAGTTTTATCTGGTGGTACTAATCATAAAAATTATTCTAAAAGAGAAATGGCTAAAGATATGGTTCAATTGATGAGTAAATTAAATTTTAAAAAATTTTTTGTTGCTGGACATGATAGAGGCGGGAGAGTTGCACATAGAATGGCAAGAGATTATAGAAATAAGATTATGGCATTAAGTGTATTAGATATTTGTCCAACTCTAGATATGTACGAGCGTACTGATATGAAATTTGCAAAAGGATATTTTCACTGGTTTTATTTAATACAGCCAGCACCTTTACCAGAGAAAATGATAATGGCAGATCCTAAAAGATGGTTAAAAAGTCGTTTTAATAGGTCATCAAAACGTGCGATTGGAAAAGTTGAAGATGAATATTTTAGAGCCTTTAAACAAAAAAAAAGAATTCATGCAACTTGTGAGGATTATAGGGCTGCGGCTACTATAGATTTAGAGCATGACAAAAAAGACAGAAAAAAAAAATTAAACATTCCTATACAAGTTTTGTGGGGTAAAAAGGGAGTTGTTGGAACGCAATTTAAACCAGTTAAAATTTGGCAAAAATACACAAACAAAAAAATTTATGGAGCAGAAATTAATTCAGATCATTTCATTCCAGAGGAGAGTCCTAAACAAACGATTAATCACTTAAAAAAATTTTTTTTAAAAAATGTTAAAAATAATTCCAAATAAAAAAAATATTGGAGCTGAAATAATTGTAAATTTAAAAGATATTACGAATAAAGATATTTTAAAAATTAAGAAAGCACTGAATAAATATGGAATGTTGTATTTTAAACAACAAGAATTAACTTCTAAATTTTATATTCAGTTTGCGAAATATTTTGGAAAATTAGCCAACTATCCAAGACTAAAAGGTTTAAATAAAAAATTTCCTCAAATTACTGTGGTGCAAAGAAAATCAACTGATAAAGGACCAAGTTTTGGTGAACAATTTCATACAGACTCGATTTATACAAAAAAACCACCAAGATTTACAATGTTGCTTTCTAAACTTGTGCCAAAAAAAGGAAAAGCTAATACAGAATTTTGTTCTCAATATCTTGCTTATAAAGAATTACCAAGTCCAATAAAAAGAAAATTTAAAAATATTAAAGGTAAATATTCCTCTGAGGGTCCAATCTCGGTTACAACAAAAGAAAGAGTAAAAGAAAAAGGAAAAAAAATTAAAGAGCTTAAATCTTCACATAAAATAATTAGGAAAATCAGCACAAATTATTCTATTTATTGCAGTCCAGGACATTTTGTTGGTTTTAGCTCAAAGATAAAAAATCAAGAAAAGTTAAAAAAATTTTTATTTAACCATCAAATTAAGAAGAAGTTTCAATTTTCATTGCCTTGGGAAAAAAATCAATTGGCTATATGGGATAATAGATCTATGCTTCATCAAGCAACACCTTTCAAAGGAAATAGAATAATGCATAGAATAACAATCAAATAATTTATGTTCACAATTTTTTTAGGACTAACTCCATTTATATTTATTACTTTTTTAGGTTTTGTTTTTGGTAAGTTGAAGGTCTTAGACCTTAGTCATGCTAAAATTTTAAATCTTTTCTTGTTCTATATTGCAGTTCCAGCATTGATAATTAAGCTAATAGCACAAAATGAAATTGGACAAGTAGATTTCAAACAAATTTTCTCTTATTTAATTATGCAGTCGATATGTGGAATTATCGCCTACTTAATTACTTCAAAATATTTTAAAAGATCAATCCCAGAGTCAATTATTTGGGCTTTAACAGTTGCATTATCAAACCATGTAACTTTGCTCTTACCAATAACAGAAATTTATTTTCAAAAAAATGTAATTACACAAGTTGCAAGTATCATATTAATGGATGGGATAATTTTATTATCTGTAATTGCTTTTTTTCTCGAATTATCTACAAAAAAAAATGTAAATTTATTTAATTTTATTAAAAATTTATTTTTAAACCCATTTATACTTTCAATAATTATAGGTCTATTATTTTTATTATTAAATTTTAATATTGATCAAACACCGATTGAATACACTTTGTCTAAACTTGCAGCATGTGTTTCTCCAGTTGGATTGTTTGCAATTGGCATAACTCTTTCATTTTATACAAAAAATGTAATTAACAAATTATCCGTATCAATTTCAGTTTTAAAATTAGTTATTTCCCCAATAATTTTATTGTTAATTGGATTAGTGTTTTTTAATGCAGGATTGCCAGCTGAAATACCAGGTGCTTTCTTTGTGAGTGTTGCGCCTTGTGGAGTTACTTCTATAGTTTTATGTGCTGCATATAATGTTAGTCCCGAAAATATAATTAAAGCAATTTTTGTTTCTACTATTGCTTCTATAGGGACTATATTTTTTGCAATTAAGTATTTAACTCTATAACAATTTATCTAGAGGACTAACTTCTCCAATTTTAAAAATAATAGCATCTTCTTTACTAAAACCATATTTTTCAGCATTATCTTTAAATCTAATTGGGGGCTCCATAATTGGCTCTAATGACAAAACAAATGTTCCCCAATGCATTCCTAATACTTTTTTACTTTTTAGGTCTTGTGCAACATTCAGGGCTTCCTCTGGCGTAGTATGATATATAGTTTTATCAAACATTGGTTTGAAATTATAAGCCCCAATATTAATCATTGTCAGATCTATAGGACCATATTTTTCACCTAATTCTTTGTAGATTTCCCCATATCCAGTATCACACGCAAATAAAATTTTTTTATTTTTATATTCTATGAGAAAATTACCCCACAAAGTTTTATTAGTGTCTGTTAAACTTCTCTTTGACCAATGAACTGCAGGAAGTAAATAAATTTTCAAATTATTATTTATAATTATTTGATCATACCAATCCATTTCATTTATATCTTTATATCCTTTAAAATATTTACCGAGGTTTAATGGCGTTAATACTTTTGCATCCTTAAAGGGAAAATTTCTAATTGTTGACATGTCCTGATGATCGTAATGATTATGAGTGAGTAAAAATATATCCGTTTTAGGTATCTCGTTTAATTTTATTGCGGGATTAGTAAATCTTTTTGGACCAAAGATTAGTGGTCCAGCATTCTTTGAAAATACAGGATCTGTTATAATTGTAGTTCCACCTAATTTAATAAGGTATGTCGCATGACCTATCCAAGCGATATAATCCTTATCTTTATATTTTTCTAAATCAGCTAATACTTTTTCTTTTTCAATAACATGTTCTTTTGGATAAGATAAATCAACTTTCTTTCTCAATTTACTGAAAGTCCTATAAGAAAATTTTCCTGACCTGGATATTATTACCGGAGATCCTTTTGGATTCCTGAAAGTACCATCGGGTAAATGATGATAAGGTCTTTCTTTCATATTATTTTTTTTTCTCCATTAACCATAAGCTATTTCCTGCGAGAAAATATATTTTTCCATTGACTGGGTGAACTTGTATGTCTCTTATTCTCCCAATTTTATCTTGGAAAATAATTGTTTCTTCAATCTTAGATGAATCTTGAAAGTTTAATTTTCTCATTGATTTATCTTTTAAAGAAGTAATGAGTGCTTCTCCATTCCACTCATTAAATTCATTTCCCTTATATATAGTTATAGCACTTGCTGCTATTGAAGGTACCCAGTATTGGATTGCCTTAGTAAAACCTGGTTTCCATTTAGGTCCAATTTTTGACCCTGAATAATTTGTTCCACCCCAACCTAAAATTTTCCAACCATAATTCTCTCCCTTTTTTACTTCACCAAACCAATCACCACCTTTTGCACCATGGTTGCTTGCATAAATTTTTCCATCAAAAGAGGAATAGGTTAGACCTTGAGGATTACGAACACCTATTTGATAAATTTCTGGTAACCAATCTGATTTACCTTCAAATTTAGGGTTATCTTTTGGAATACTACCATCTAAATAAATTCTGATAATACTTCCAGGGTGATTTGTTGGATCTTGAGCAATCATACCCCCACCTCTTTCACCAGCAGATGCAAAAAGATAATTGTCTTTAATAGCCAGTCTTGAACCAAAATGATAACCAGATTCTATTGGTGGTTCAGCTTGAAATATATTTTTGAAATCTAAATTTTTTTTATTTAATTTAGCTTTTGCAATTGATGTACTAGTTTTCCAATTTCCTCTATTTTCTGAATAAGAAATCCATAAGTAATCATTTTGATAAATAATATCTAATAAACCTCCTTGCCCGTGAACAAAATAATTTAAGTTATGTTTAATTTCATAAACTTCTTCAGAAATAATATTTACTATTTTTATTTTTCCAGTTTTTTCAGTTATAATAACCTCTTCATCGCTTATAAAAGACGATCCCCATGGGTCACTTAAATCTGTCAATTTTTTAAAAGTAAAATTTTCAGAAAAACTTTTCGATGAAAATAAAAAAAAGAAAAATATCGATAAAAAATATTTGATCACTTTATGAAAGTTTAGATCTACCACCATCTACAGCAATTATTTGGCCTGTAACCCAAGAACTATCTTCTGTTAGTAAGAATTTAGCAAGAGCAGCGGAGTCTTTACCTTCTCCCAATCTTTTGAGGGGATGTGCTTTTGCAATACCTTCAGCTATAGCAGTATTTTTTAACATTGGTTCTGCTATTTTAGATTTCGTTAAACTTGGTGCCACACAATTTACTCTTATGTTCGGAGCAAATTCTGCTGCAAGAGAAACCGTCAATCCTTCAACAGCAGCTTTTGCTGAGGCTATGATTGCATGGTTAGTAAAACCTCTTTGAGCAGCAACAGTTGAAAATAAGACTATTGAACCTTTATTTTTTTTTAAACTTTCCTGATATCCTTTAATAGCTTCTACAGCAGAATAAAGATTAAGTTTCATGCATTTCTGAAAGTCTTGTTCATTTACCATTCTTAATGGTTTTAAATCAATTGAACCGACACAATAAGCTAAGCCTTTAATTTCAGAAATATCTGATTTAACTTTTTCTATAAACCCATCCTCTAAAACATCTGCAACTGTATGTGAGCATCCAAGTTTTTCAGAGACAGAGCTAAGTTCACTTTCATTTCTTCCAACTAAATGAATATCGTTTCCAGAGTTTTTTAATTGTTCTGCTAAACTTGACCCTATAGAACCTGTCGCACCAAAAATTACATATTTTTCTGACATAAAAAATTTTATTAGTTATATTTAACTATGAAGTTATTTTTTATACTTGGTAATCAATTATTTCCAACAAAATACCTAGACCGCTTCAAAAAAGACCACCTATTTTTTATGGCTGAAGACAAGGGTTTATGCACTTATGAAAAGCATCATAAACAAAAAATTTTATTATTTCTATCTTCTATGCGTTCTTATGCAGACCGATTAAGAAAAAACAAATTTAAATTAGATTACTTTAAAATCGAAGATAAAGAATTTAATGAAGATTATTTAAAAAAATTAAAAAAAATAATTACACAAAAAAAAGTAAATGAAATCTCAAGTTTTGAAGTAGAGGATAAATTTTTTGAAAAAAAAATTTTACAATTTTTAAAAAAAGAAAAAATATACTGGAATATTATCCAAACTCCTATGTTCTTAAATTCAAGAGCTGAATTTAAAAATTATTTATTAAAATCAAAAAAACCTTTTATGGCAACTTTCTACAAAGATGTTAGAAAAAAATCTGGAATATTGATGGGGTCAGATGGTGATCCAATCGGGGGCAAATGGAGCTTTGATGAAGATAATAGAAATAAATTACCTAAAAATATTTCAATTCCTAAATTTCCAAAAATAAATGAAACCAGTCATACAAAAAAATTAAAGCCTATTATTGAAAAGGAATTTAAAAATCACCCAGGGAGTACAAATAATTTTTGGTTTGCAACGGAATATGAAGATGTAGTTAAACTATTGAATTTTTTTATAAAAGAAAAATCTAATCTTTTTGGTGATTACGAGGATGCAGTTGATCAAAAAGATAATATCCTGTTCCATAGTGCATTAAGTCCTTACATAAATTTAGGTTTAATAACCCCTGAATTTGTTGTCCAAAAAGTTTTAGACTTTCACAAGAAAAATAAAATTAGAATGAATTCTTTAGAGGGTTACATTCGTCAAGTGATTGGTTGGCGAGAATTTATGCGAGGAATTTATCAGTCATACTCTCAAGAAATGGAAACTGGAAATTTTTTCAAACAAAATAGAAAAATGAAAAATTCTTGGTACGATGGAACCACTGGTCTTCCACCTTTGGATTATGCAATTAAAAATGCCGTTAATCATGGTTGGTCACATCATATTGAAAGATTAATGATCTTATCAAATATTATGAACCTTTGTGAAATCAAGCCAACAATTGTTTACAAATGGTTCATGGAAATGTTTGTGGATTCTTCGGATTGGGTAATGGTTCCTAATGTTTATGGAATGGGATTGTTTAGTGATGGAGGAATTTTTGCAACAAAACCTTATATTTGTGGATCAGCATATTTTATGAAAATGATGGATTTTAAAAAAGGAGAGTGGTGTAACACAATGGATGGCCTTTATTGGAGGTTCATAGACCGAAACAGAAAATTTTTTTTAAAAAATCCTCGTCTATCTATGATGGTAAGGATATTTGATAAAATGAAATCTGAGAGAAAAAAATTAATTTTATCAGAAGCTGATAAATTTATAAAACAAAATACAATTTGATGAAAAAAGAAAATTTACCAACCAAAACTTGTCCAATTTGTAAAAGACCATTTACTTGGCGCAAAAAATGGAAGTTGAACTGGGAGAGAGTAAAATATTGTTCAAAGAAGTGTTCTAAGCTAAGCTAAACTTAGTGAACATAATAGTATTACAACATATCAAAATAGAAGACCCAGGTTACATTAAAGATTTAATGCTGGCTGATGGATTTAAGCTCACCACTATTGAATTAGATGAAGGTGAAAAAATACCAAAGGATTTAGGTAAATTTGATGGAATGTTTTGCATGGGAGGTCCAATGGATACCTATATGGAACAAGAATATCCTTGGTTAATAGAAGAAAAGAAAGCAATTAAAGAATTTGTTGTTAATCTAAAAAAACCTTATTTAGGTTTTTGTTTAGGTTGTCAGCTTTTAGGAGAAGTGGTGGGCGGAAAAGTAGTTAAATCTAAACCAGCAGAAATAGGAATTATGGATATTAATTTCTCTAATGAAAAAGATGAGGATAAATTATTTTCAAAATTTCCTAATACAATTAAAAGTTTGCAATGGCACTCTTATGAGGTTCAAGGTATTGAAAATAATAATGATGTAACTTTATTAGCTTCCTCCCCAATTACCAAGTATCAAATCTTTAAATATCAAAACCATGCTTATGGAATTCAATTTCATATAGAAATAAAAGATACTACAGTCAATGAGTGGGGATGTGTACCGGAATACAAAAAAGCTTTGGAAGATCAGCTTGGTAATGGTGCATTAGAAAAGTTTGATCAATCTGCAAAAGATAACATGAAAGATATGAATAACTACTCTACAATCCTTTATAATAATTTTAAAAAACTTTTATGAATAATAAAATTTTTGAATGGGCAGGGGTTATAACTGCAATATTGTATTCTTTGTTTGTTGCTTTAAACATAGGAATAGAATTTTTTGGTTTTTGTTTACTGTTATTGTCAGCCATTTTAATTGGAATTTGGGCCTATAGAGGTGGTCATAAAGGAATTTTATTTTTGCAATTTTTTTATGCAACCGCTGGAATTATTGGAATGGTTCGTTGGTTTTAATTAAAGCTTGAAACTATTTTAGGGATATAATTTTTAAAATTAAAAAAACCTTTATTACAGTATTGCCAAGCTAATTGATCAAGATTTCTATATAAAAAATCTATCTTTAAATTATTAGAATTTAAAAAATCTAAATTTTCACCTACTGTTGGATACAAACCGTAATAATTTTCAATATTTGTTAATTCACTTATATCTATAATTTGACAATCAATAGATTGATTTTTTAATCTCTGTACTTGGTCCTCTATTAAATGAGATTTAAATTTCACTAACTTTTCACTGAGTTTTATTGCTCTATTTTCATTTTTATTAGAGACTAAGTAAATTTTTTTAAAATTGTTTTCCTTAAAGTCAGTGATTTCAAACGAGAGATTATTTTCAAAAATTAAAAGATTCTTATTCTCAATCTTTTGTGGGTTATTGAAATCCTGTTTAATTATTTGATAAGATTTTTCAGATATTTTTGGAGGAGCATTTTCATTTAATTTTATATTTTGAAATCTATTGTTAGTGAATTTTTTAATATTCCATTCACTTGCAAGGTAATGTTTTCCTTGAGTTTGAACACCCGCAACCCATCGCCACCCAAGAGTATTTGATGCAGCATCTCCATCATAAAGATGTTGCATAAAAAATTCTGCACCTAATTGCCAAGGCAATTCTAAAGTAAAAATCCAAATACTAGCAAACCACATTCTTGTGTGATTATGCAAATAATTGTTTTCTTTAAGCTCTTTCACCCACTCATTAAAGCAATTTACTTTTGTTTTTCCTTCGATTGCTGCAATATAATCTTTATTATCTTTTAATTCGTTTTTGATTTGATTTAATTCGATAAGATAATCAGTCCAAACATTTGGTCTAAGTTCTAACCAACCTTTCCAATAAGTTCGCCATAGAACTTCTTGAATAAACTTTTCATTTTTTGAAAAAGAAAATTTACTTAGAGCTTTCTGAATGACTTCTTGTTCATTAATTATTCCATGAGTTATATATGGTGATAAGCAAGATATATTAGATCTTTTTTCAGGTCCAAAATCAAAATTTCTTAATTTTGAATATTCTCCAAGATTATTCTCAACAAAATTATTTAATTGATTTAAGGCCTTAGCCCTTGAAGCTTCAAATATCATTTTAAATTATTTTGATTTTTTTTTCTTAAGACCTAATTTGTCACTATGTCTTAATCTTAAAACAACAATGGCTCCAGCTATTAACAAAATAGCTACTGCTTCATAAACAAGTGCAGTAGGATCCATTTCTTTGCCTTGTAGAATAATAAATCGTGCAAGGGCGGTAATCGCAATAAGAAGTGGTAGTGTAATACTAATAGATTGTTGGTTCCAAAAAACCCTAACCATTGCTAGTACCTCCAAATAAAGAAACATTAAAAGCAAATCTGCTAATGTAACAGATTGATTTAAAAACATGTTTTTCATTTCAATCCCAACAGCAATAACAGTACTGATTAAGATAATAACCATTAATGCTAACTGTAAGTTTTTTGCTATCTTATCCATTATTTATCTTTACTAAAAGGTAACCATTTTTCAATTGCAGATTTTAAGGGACCATCATAAGGGATTGAATAAGAATTCGGGTTTGGACTTGTTAAAACTTCAATTCCTTTTGAAAATACAAAAATAAATACTATTACAAAAACTATGACCATGATTTTAAAAGGATCAAAATTTTTTGTTTGAAAAACACTTGCAGACTTCTCTTCTGCTCTATGGAATTGTTTAAAAGTCATATAGACGGCAAATATTAAACCTATATGAGCTAAAAAAAGTCCAGCCCATCCAAATGCAAAAGTTGTGTAAGAAAAAACATATAAACTAAAAACAGTAGTCCAAATAAAACTTAAAACTAAAAGAATTTGTAATCTAACTGTTTTAGGAAGTGCGCGTAGATCATTCTTACTATCATCAAATAAAATATTTGCAGCATCTCTCATCCAATTCTTTATTGATTCCATGATCTAAGGATATAATTTTTAGTGATTTAAACAAATGTTAATTTGTCCTAAACGTTACTAAGAACGGAGCTTTTTTTTGTGAAAATTGATAAATCTTTCAACGTTAGATTTATTAAATGACTTATTTTCTTCAAATGAGACTTTTTTCATTGAGTAAGCGCTGCTATTAGTAACTCTAGATTGAATTGTAATATTTCCTTTATACAATTTAAGTTTAACTGAGCCATTAACTTTGCTTCTTTTTAAATCTACAATTTTTTGAAGTTTAAATCTTTCTTTTGAATACCAATAACCATTGTAAATTAACTCTGCATATCTAGACATTATCTGATCTTTTTTATGCATAGTTTCTTTGTCTAAGGTAACAGACTCAATTGCTCTATGAGCATTTATTAAAAGAGTCCCACCAGGTGTTTCATACACTCCTCTAGATTTAATACCTAGAAATCTATTCTCTACCAGGTCAACTCTTCCAATTCCATTTTTGCCTGCTAGATCATTTAACTTTGTTAATAATTTAGCTGGAGATAATTTTTTTCCATTAATTCCAAAAGGATCACCATTTTTAAAATTAATAGTAACAAAAGATGGTTTGTTAGGTGCTTTTTCAGGAGAAACTGTTCGTTGAAAAATAAATTCTGGAGCAGAATTTTTTGGATTTTCTAAAACCTTACCTTCAGTTGATGTATGAAATAAATTATCATCCACTGAAAAAGGAGGTGCACCTTTTTTATCTTTAGGAATAGCTATGCTATGTTTTTTTGCATAATTAATTAAGTCTGTTCTAGATTTTAGTTTCCAAATTCTCCATGGAGCTATAATTTTAATTCTAGGACCAAAGTAATGATAGCCTAATTCAAATCTAACTTGGTCATTGCCTTTACCAGTTGCTCCATGTGAAACTGCATAGGCTTTAAATTTTTTAGCTACTCTTATTTGATCTTTTGCAATAAGAGGTCTTGCTATTGATGTCCCTAATAAATAAACACCCTCATAGATCGCGTGTCCTCTGATCATGGGATAAACATAATCCTTAACAAAAATATCTTTTAAGTCTTTAATAATTATATTTTTAACACCAAATTTTTTTGCATTAGTAATAATTTTTTTTCTATCAATTTCTTGTCCAACATCTGCTGTATAACAAATTACATCTGCATCATAATTTTCTTGAAGCCATTTTAAAATTATAGAAGTATCGAGCCCTCCAGAATAAGCTAGAACAATTTTCTTTTTTGATTTCATTGAATTAACTACAAGCTTTTCTTGAAGCGTTATAAGCTTTAGTAAATCCTAATAATGAGTAATGATCAATTGTTTGAGAACCTTGTTGATTGTATCCAGTGATCATAATTCTAGATCCTTTTCTCATTTGTTTGATCATTTTTAATTCGATTTTATTGTCTGCAATCCATGCAAAACCTTGTTCTTTAATATCAAATTTAAATTTATTCTTCCCTGAAGCAGCTGTTACAGAATTATTTTTGTTGAATTCATAACCTGGGGTAACACTTACTTCATTTTTTATATTGTCGTTTGGTCTGAATGCTACAAATAATTTTGCATCTCTTTTATTTATTTTTGGAGCTTGCAAAATAGGTAAAGATTGTGCAAAGCATACTTTACCGTCAGCATCCATAACGACCATTGCCTCCCAATCTTTATATTTACCAATTTTTTTAATTTCTTGAGCTGAAACTTGAGCAACACCACTTATAAAAAATATTCCTAACAGTATTGTAATTTTTTTAATTATGGACATGGATTTGGATAAATTGTTTGTACGTGGTTAATTTCTTTAATGACATCATCAGATAAGTTTACATTTACACTTTCTATATTTGTTTTCAACTGCTCCATTGTAGTTGCTCCAATTATTACACTAGTCATAAAGTCTTGGATTTCACAAAATTTTATCGCCATTTGACTCATATCTAGATCAAATTTTTCACTAATTTTATAATAATGTTCAACGGCATCCTCAGTATTTGGCTTTCTATACCTTGTCCAGAAATCGAAATCTCTCTCCATTCTTGATCCTTTAGGAAAACTTTTGTTTCTATACTTTCCACTTAAATATCCACTTGCAAGTGGAGAGTAAGCTAAGCAGCCAATGTTTTCTCTTATAGAAACTTCAGCTAGTCCAACTTCGTAAGATCTATTTAATAAACTATAAGGATTTTGGATTGACATCATTCTTGGCAACCTTTTATCTTTGGATAACTGAAGATAATTTAAAACTCCCCAAGGGGTCTCATTTGATAAACCAACGTATCTTATTTTTCCCTGATCAATATATTTATTTAATTCTGTGAGAACATCTTCAAATTTATTCCATTCATTTTCTTTATGAACATAACCAAGTCTTCCAAAATTATTTACATTTCTTTCTGGCCAATGAAGTTGATATAAATCTATATAATCAGTTTTAAGTCTTTGAAGACTGTCATTTAAAGCAGATTCTAAGTTTGGACCTGTAAAATTATTTTCTCCACTTCTTAAATAATCTCTTGCTGGACCAGCAACTTTTGTTGCAAGAACGACTTTGTCTCTTTTTTTATTTTTTTCAAACCAATTTCCAATAATTTCTTCTGTATCACCATAGGTTTCCTTTCTTGGTGGTACTGCATATAATTCAGCAGTGTCCCAAAAGTTTACTCCTTGATCTAAAGCAAAATCCATTTGTTCAAATGCTTCAAGCTCAGTATTTTGTTCTCCCCACGTCATAGTACCGAGACAAATTGTACTCACTTTAATATCGGTATTACCTAAATTTTTGTAATTCATTAGAAATATTAAGTTAAAATTTTGTTAATCTTTTAAGGTATCTTGAATAATTAGTAAAAGAATATATATATTACTTAATTATGGAATTTGATAAAAACGGAATACTAAATAGAGCAAAAGCAGCACAACAAACAGCCGCTGTGATGGATGAAGGCTTAAGAGCCTACATGCTAAAAGTATATAACTACATGGCAACAGGTATATTGCTAACTGGAATAGTGGCACTATTAACATTTAAAATGTCTGTTGTTACTGATGATGCAGGTTCGATCGTTGGTCTAACGCAGATGGGGAATGCGATTTATTTATCAGGTCTTAAATGGCTTGTAATGTTAGCACCTCTAGGTATCGTTTTTTACATGAGTTTTGGAATTAATAAAATGAGCGCATCAAAGGCACAAACTACGTTTTGGGTTTTTGCAGCTTTGATGGGCCTATCATTATCTTCAATATTATTGGTTTATACTGGAATGAGCGTAACAAGAGTTTTCTTCATTACATCTGCAACATTTGGAGCGATGAGTATCTACGGCTACACAACTAAAAGAGATCTTACAAAGTTAGGATCTTTTTTAATGATGGGTCTAATTGGAATAATTATAGCTTCAATTGTTAATATCTTTATGAAATCTTCTATGATGTATTTTGTGATATCAATTTTAGGTGTTTTAATATTTGTTGGTTTAACAGCTTATGACACTCAGAAAATCAAAAATATGTATGTTGCGTCAGACTCAGGTGAATTAATGGGCAAGAAAGCTGTTATGGGCGCCTTAACTCTATATCTAGATTTTATCAATCTATTTATAATGTTGTTAAGATTATTTGGTCAAAGAAGATAAATTTATTTTTGAAGTTTTTTCCAGTTGGTATTTTTTAATAAAGTTCTAAGATCGTAAGAATTCTTTAGAATATTACCGCTCGTATCGGTAATCAAATATTTAAGATTTTTATTTTTAGGCTTAAAATTTTTACAAATTTTATATAGAGCATTTTCAGCAGCATTTCTAAAAACACTAAACCCCACTTGTTTGCTTGATATACTTAAACCATAATCTTTCCAAGATCCTTCAGAAACCATCTTAGCATATAAGTCTAATATAATTTTTAGCTCATCTTTTTCAAAAAAGTGTTTTTCTTCAATTTTATTATGAGGATTATTTACTACTAATTTTAAATTACTGCGCATCAATCTTATGTTTATTAATTAATGGTACCTGGAACCCTGTAAATATTATTGTGATTGGAAGCATTCCCCAGACTTTAAAATTAACCCAAAATTCTTCTGTTTGTGTTCTCCAAATAAACTCATTTAATAAAGCAAGGCCAAAGAAAAAATACATCCATCGTTTATTAAGAATTTCCCATCCAATATCGGTTAAAGGAATAGATTTACCCATAATTTTTTTAAGAATAGGTTCATTAGTAAAATATTTCCCAAAAAATAATGCAAGAGCAAACATAATATTGATTATTGTTGGTTTTACATAAATAAATATAGGATCATTAAAGTAGATAGTTAATCCACCAAAAAAAGTAATTAAAATTCCACTCACCAAAGGCATTGGAGGAATTTTTTTTTCAAAAAACCAAACCACTGCTAATGCAACTAAAGTTGCAACTATTAGTGGAGGTATTGCTACAGATAAATTTTTACCACTATTGTAATAATAGAAAAAAAATATTGCTAAAGGACCAAAATCAGTAACAAATTTTAAAAAAGATTTATTCACTAAAAAGATATTAACATATTTGACACATCACAAAACATTTATATTTTAGCATTGATTTTTATTTTTAAATACCCATACTAAGACTAATGCCAGTCCAAAAAGCAAAATTTTCAATTGGAGACATCGTGAAGCATAAACACTTTGAATTTAGAGGTGTGATTTATGATGTTGATTTTGAATTTAATAATTCTGAGGAATGGTATCAATCTATTCCAAAAAATGTGAGACCAAGAAAAGATCAACCGTTTTATCACCTATTAGCAGAAAATGATGAGATAACTTATGAAGCCTATGTTTCTGAGCAAAACTTGCTGATGGATGACTCTGATGAACCAATAAAACACCCTTTAATTGAAGAGATTTTTTCAGGAAAAAAAGGATCTAGTTATTTCAAGCTTTCTAATTAAGGCAACCATCATTCAACCACATTTAGCTCAAATCTAGGCCATACAAATTAGCTATATTTTTAGTATCTTCTGGTCAAGAGTGTTAAACGTTAATTTCAATCTTATTATCTCCCCTCTGCATTCTTGATCAGAAAACTATTTCATAATAGAAATCACCAAAAAAAATTCTAAATTAAAATATGTTTAAACTTTTTGAACCTAACAAGATTTTCAAAATTACGTCAAAAGCACCTAAGTACGTTTTATTTTTGTTTATTGTTGTATTAAGTGTTGGTTTAGTTGAGGCATTAGTCATATCTCCTGAAGATTACAAACAAAGTGATGCAGTTAGGATTATGTATGTTCACGTTCCTGCCGCTTGGATTTCGCTTGGAATATTTTCTTCTATAACTTTGTTATCTATTTGTGGTTTTGTATTTAGAAACAAAAACTTTTTTTTAATTTCTAAAAGTTTAGCTCCTTCGGGATTTGTTTTTAATATTATAGCTTTAGTTACAGGATCAATTTGGGGAAAACCAACTTGGGGAACTTGGTGGGCTTGGGATGCAAGAATTACTTCAATGCTAATTTTAGCTTTATTCTATGCAATGTATTTAATTGTATGGAGAATTTATGATAAGGAAGAAAAAGTCTATAAGATTTCAACTTTTATAACTATTTTAGGAATTATTAATGTTCCAATTATAAAGTACTCAGTTGATTGGTGGAATACACTCCATCAACCTGCATCTATTAATATTTTGTCAAAAAGTTCAATTCATTCATCAATGCTTTACCCATTATTGATAATGACTGCGGCATTTGCTCTTTTTTCATTGTTAATTTTCTTAATGAAATATAATACAGAACTGATAAAAATTAAAAATAAAGGCTTAGATAGATTATGATAAATGAATTACTTTTTATGAATGGATATGCGGTGTACGTGTTATCTGCTTTTAGCTTTACCTTATTAAGTTTCCTAGGTTTATATTTGGTAACTAAAATGCAATTTGTTAAAGAACAAAACAAATTTGTTGCTAAATTTGGATCACTTACTGCTGAGCAAGCTAATTCTGCAAAATCACAAAGAATAAATAAAGAAATTTTAGCAAACGTAACAAATAATTAACTTTTAAACCATGTATGGTCGAAAAGTTAAATTAAGATTTCTGTTTGTAGTAATAATCTTAATTACTTTAATTCTAACAACATTTTTGATTTTAAAATCATTAGAGGAAAATGTTGTATATTTTCAATCTCCTTCTGAAATAAAATCATTTTCTGAAATAGATAAGAGCAAAATAAGAGTTGGAGGAATGGTTAAAAAAAACTCTATTTCCATAAGTTCAAATGAAGTTAATTTTATAATTACTGACTTTAAAAATGAAATAAATGTTACTTACTCAGGGGCAGTACCAAATTTATTTGCTGAAGGAAAAGGGGTTGTTGCAGAAGGTTTTTTGAAAGACAGAAACTTTTTCTCTGCAACAAAAATTTTAGCTAAGCACGATGAAAATTATATGCCACCAGAAGTAAAAGAAGCATTAGGAGAAAAATAAATTGATCTATAGTTTAATTGGATATTATTCATTAGTAATAGGATTAATTATTGGATTATCATTATTTTATTTTTCATATAAAAATTTTAATAACTCAAACATATTAGATACCAAAATATTATCATTCACATTTTTACAATTATTTTTTGTTGTCATTAGTTTTTTGTGTTTGATTTTTTCTTTTGTTATTTCGGATTTTAGTAATGAAACAGTATTTAATAATTCTCACACTACCAAACCATTATTCTACAAAATAAGTGGAACCTGGGGGAATCATGAAGGTAGTTTATTATTATGGTTACTTGTTTTAACGTTATTTATTTTCTTATTTCTAGTAAGGACTAAAAATCAACCAGTAAAATACAAAATTTTAACTCTAGTTTTTCAACAAATAATAATAGTTGGTTTCTTTTTATTTTTAATCAAAACATCAAATCCATTTAATTACATTTTTCCAATACCTACGGAAGGTCTTGGATTAAACCCAATTTTACAAGACCCCGCTTTAGCAATTCATCCACCTGTTTTATATTTAGGCTATGTTGGTTCCTCAATAATTTTTTCATCTGTTTTGGCAGCAACAAGTTTAAAAATTATTTCTACTAGTTGGGCATCGCATATAAAAAAATGGATCTTAATTTCATGGATATTTTTGACTTTAGGAATACTACTTGGATCAATTTGGGCTTATTACGAATTGGGCTGGGGAGGTTTTTGGTTTTGGGATCCAGTTGAGAATGTTTCTCTAATGCCGTGGCTTGCATTAACCACTCTTTTACATTGTATTTTAGTATTAGAAAAAAAATCTATTTTAACTTCATGGGTAATAATTCTTTCTATTGCAACATTTACATTAAGTATGTGTGGAACATTTTTAGTAAGATCAGGAATATTAAATTCAGTTCATACATTTGCTAATGATCCTGAAAGGGGTTTATTTATTCTTATTTTTTTATTCATTTTGATTTTTTTATCTATTTTAATTTTTTTCTTTTTTCATAAAGATAATGACAGAAAATCTTATAGTTTTTTTTGGCTGAGCAAAGAAACTGCAATATTAATTAATAACTGGTTTATGATGTATTTCTTATCAGTTGTATTAATAGGTACCGTTTATCCAATTTTTTTAGATGTAGTTTCTTCTCAAAAAATATCTGTCGGACCGCCATTTTATCATAAATTGATAATTCCATTTTTAATTCCATTTTTACTTATGATGGCGATTGGTCCAAAATTAAAATGGATCAAATCTCAATTAGAAGACAAAATATATTTAGTTTCTTTTTTGATTATCTCAATTTTATTAGCATTTTTAATATTAAAAAATTTTAATCAAAATGTTTTAATAAATACAATTTTGATATCGAGTGCTCTTTATTTATTCTTTATGACGCTGAGAGACTTTTTTGTAAAAAAATATAAAAGTATTTCACAAAATATCGCTCATTTTGGTTTTAGTATATTAATTCTAAGTATTTTGTTTAACAATTTATTTGCAACTGAAATTATAACAAATCTTAAGGTTGGTGAAACTTTTGAAAATTCAAAAACAAAGATAGTATTTGAAAGTGTTGATCAGAAAAAAGAACAAAATTATAATGCTATTATTGCGAATTTTTCTATAAGTAATTTAAATGGTGAAGAGGATAGATTTTCGCCAGAGCTGAGAATTTATAATCAACCCGTAATTGCTACTAGTGAAGCTGATATTAAGACAACACTTATGTCAGATAAATTTATTGTAATTAATCTGGTTCAAAATCAAGATTTTTTCAACGTAAGATATCAAGTTAAACCATTTATGTTATGGATTTGGGTATCAGTAATTTTAATATCTTTTGCTGGCATTGTTAGTTTTTTACAAAAGAGATCATGAAAAATAAAATATTACCTTTCTCAGTTATTATTATTTTTGGAATAATATTTTTTATTTTTTACAAAGGTTTAGAAGACTCAAAAATATACACTCCAGATGTTAATACAAAAAAAGAGATACCAGTGTTTAATACGAAAGAATTTTTTTCTGGAGAAAATGTGAAATCATCAAGTATCTTTGAGTTAGATAAGTTTTATTTATTAAATATTTGGTCATCTTGGTGTGTACCATGTCGACAAGAGCATCCTCTTTTGATGAATTTAAATTTAGAGAATAAATTAAATATTATTGGGATGAATTATAAAGATAATTTAAATAATGCGGAAAATTTTTTAAAAGAATTAGGAAACCCTTATAAAGAAATCTATATTGATTTAGATGGTACAATTGCAATTGAATGGGGAGCATATGGGGTTCCTGAATCATTTTTAATTTATAATAATGAAATTATTAAAAAATATATTGGACCTCTTAACCAAGAATTAATTGATGAGATTAATTTATTGATAAAATGAAAATTTTAAGATTTTTTTTAATTGTTATTATATTTTATACATCTAGTGCGCTTAAAGCTGACGAACTAGATAAAAGAAATAATATAACTAAAAACCTACGTTGCTTAGTTTGTCAAGGTCAGTCAATTTATGATTCTGACTCAGAGTTTGCAAATAGCTTGAAAATTTTAGTTGATAGAAAAATTGATGAAGGATTA
>CACJIB010000009.1 GCA_902593405.1 uncultured Pelagibacteraceae bacterium
GTTGAGCATGCACTTAAAAATAATTTAATAAACGAACTTAAGAACAATGACACCATAAAACCGGAAGTTTTTTTTAATAAAGATACAAGATTTGATTTTTTATTAGAAAAAGAGGATCAAAAAAATTTTGTTGAGGTCAAAAACGTTACATTATTTAGAAATAAAGATACCGCTGAATTTCCAGATGCGCCAACAACTAGAGGAATTAAGCATTTATTAACCCTTATTGATGCCATAAAAAAACGTTATAAATCATACTTAATATTTTTAGTTCAAATTCAAAATATGAAATATTTTAAAATAGCTAAAGATATAGATGAAGAATATTACAAAGCCTACCTAAAAGCTAAAAAAGCCGGTGTTAATTTTTTAGCTTATAGATGTGATATAAGTTCTAAGAAAATTTTTATAGATAAAAAATTAAAAATTATAGATGACTGATTATAAAGAAAAATTTGAAAAAATGAGAGTCGCAGGAAAACTAGCTGCGAGAACTTTAGATATGTTAACCGAAAATATTAAAGAAGGTGTCTCAACTAATTACATTGATAAGTTAGGATATGAATTTATTAGAGACAATGGCGGTCACTCTGCTCCACTATATTACAGAGGTTTTACAAAATCCTTATGCACATCTTTAAATCATGTTGTTTGTCATGGAATACCTTCTGATAGAATTTTACAAGAAGGTGATGCGATTAATATAGATGTAACTGCAATTGTAGATGAGCACTACGGGGATACAAGTAGAATGTTTTGTGTTGGAAAAACTTCGGTCAAGTTAAACAATCTTATTGATGCTACTTACGAATCTATGATGAGGGCTATCAAAATTTTAAAACCTGGAATTAAATTAGGAGATATAGGTTATGAAATTCAATCATTTGTAGAAGAAAAAGGTTTTTCAGTTGTTAGAGATTTTTGTGGCCACGGCATAAGCACTACATTTCATGAGCCACCAAATATTCTTCACTACGGTAGAAAAAATACAGGCATGGAATTAAGACCTGGCATGACATTTACAATAGAACCAATGATAAACGCAGGTAAATACGATGTAAAAATGTTGAATGATGGTTGGACAGCTGTTACAAAAGATAAATCTTTATCTGCACAATTTGAACATACGTTAGGAATTACTGAAAATGGTTATGAAATCTTTACAGAATCTGCTAAAGGTTATTTAAAGCCTCCATACTTATAATTAATGATTAAAAGATACTCGCGAAAAGAATTAACTAATATTTGGTCAGAAGAAAATAAATACAAAATCTGGTTAGATGTTGAGGTCGCAGCTGCTGAGGCAATGGAAAAACTTGGTCAAATTCCAAAAGGTGTTGCTTCAGTTGTAAGAAAAAAAGCTAGAATTAATGTAACTAGAATTCATAAAATAGAGTCTGAAGTAAAACATGATGTAATAGCATTTCTTACCTCGGTTACTGAAAAAGTTGGAATTAAAGCACGGTACCTGCATCAAGGAATGACATCATCAGATGTTTTAGATACAACTTTTAACATTCAACTGGTCCAATCAGGTAAAATTATTTTAAAAGATATTGATCAG
The DNA here is from genome assembly GCA_902593405.1 of uncultured Pelagibacteraceae bacterium. Taxonomy (GTDB): domain Bacteria; phylum Pseudomonadota; class Alphaproteobacteria; order Pelagibacterales; family Pelagibacteraceae; genus Pelagibacter. Next base: position 1,565 of record CACJIB010000009.1, read on the forward strand.
ATTTTAAAAGTTTTAAAAAAGCAGGCAAAAAAATATAAATTTACTCCGTGTATGGGAAGAAGCCACGGCATACATGCTGAACCAATTACGTTTGGTTTAAAATTGGCTTCTTTTTATGAGGAATTTAAAAGAAATAGAAAAAGACTAAAAGATGCTATTGATGAAGTTTCTACATGCGCAATTTCAGGTGCTGTTGGTACGTTTGCTAACATTAATCCAAATGTAGAAAAACACGTGGCAAAGAAATTAGGTCTAAAAGTTGAACCAATTTCCACACAAATAATTCCAAGAGATAGACATGCATTTTATTTTTCTGTTTTAGGAATTATTGCAGGGTCAATAGAGAGAGTAGCAGTTGAAATAAGACATCTTCAAAGAACTGAAGTGTATGAATTACAAGAATATTTTTCTAAAAATCAAAAAGGCTCTTCAGCGATGCCTCATAAAAAAAATCCTATTTTAAGTGAGAATCTTACTGGTTTAGCCAGAATGATTAGAAGTTCAGTTGTGCCAGCACTTGAAAACATAGCTCTTTGGCATGAAAGAGATATTTCTCATTCAAGTGTTGAACGAAATATCGGTCCAGATGCTAATATAACTACTGATTTTGCATTAGTAAGACTTACAAATATTTTAGATAACATGATTGTCTATCCAAAAAAAATGCTTGAAAACTTAAACTTAACAAAAGGTTTAATTTTCTCTCAAGAAGTTATGTTGGAATTGACTAAAACAGGATTAAGCAGAGAAAAATCTTACAGATTAGTTCAATCTTATGCAAAAAAATGTTTTGCAGAAAATTTAAACTTAATTGATGTAATTTCATCTGATAAATTAATAATGAGTAAAATTTCGCCAAAAAAACTAAAATCTATATTTAACTATTCGAAACACTTTAAAAATATAAATTTAATCTTTAGAAGAGTTTTTAAATAATGAAAAAAGGTAAAAAGTTATACGAAGGCAAAGCAAAAATCATTTATGCAACAAGTGATAAAAATTTAGTTATCCAATATTTTAAAGATGATGCAACTGCATTCAATAATCAAAAAAAAACTACTATTGAAGGTAAAGGCGTTCTAAATAATAGAATATCTGAGCATATACTCTCAAATTTATCTGAAGTTGGAATTAAAAATCATTTAGTGAAAAGAATTAATATGAGAGAACAATTAGTTAAGCTAGTTGATATAATACCAATAGAATTTATAGTAAGAAATATTGCAACTGGATCATTAACTAAAAGATTGGGTATAGAGGAAGGAACTGTCCTAGAACGACCATTAATAGAATACTGTCTAAAAGATGATAAACTTGGAGATCCAATAATTAGTCGTGAGCATATTTTAACTTTTAATTGGCTTGATATAATGCAGCTTGATTGGATAGATGAAAATCTATCTAGATTAAATGATTTTTTACTAGGAATGTTTAGAGGTGTCGGAATAAAATTAGTAGATTTTAAAGTTGAATTTGGCTTCACTCATGAGAGTGAAAAAACTAAGATAATATTAGCTGATGAGATAAGCCCTGACACATGCAGATTGTGGGATACTTTAACAGATAAAAAACTTGATAAAGACAGATTTAGAAAAGATTTAGGAGATCTTATTCCTGCGTATACTGAAGTTGCAAAAAGACTTGGGATACTTCATGAGCAATCAAACGTTTCTGCTGTTAATGTAACCCAACTGTCATCGGTAAAAAGAAAGAAAAAATGAAAATTTCAGTAATCATTACTTTAAAAAAAGATGTACTTGATCCACAAGGAAAAGTCATTCATCAAACTTTGGATGGAATGGGTTTCAATGATGTTAATGAAGTAAGACAAGGGAAGTATTTTGAAATAGACACTAAAGAAACCGATAACGACAAAGCAAAAGCAAAAGTTGAAGAAATGTGTAAAAAACTTTTGGCAAATCTTGTAATAGAAAATTATAAAATTATTGATCCAAAGTAATTAATGAAATCATCAGTTATTACTTTTCCTGGTTCAAATTGTGACAGAGACATGGATGTTGCTCTAAAAAAATTTGGGTTCAAAAATAAAATGGTATGGCATGCAGATGCTGAATTACCAAAAAGTGATTTAGTTGTATTACCAGGTGGGTTTTCATATGGGGACTACTTAAGATGTGGAAGTATGGCATCTAAATCAAAAATAATGCAGTCTGTAATTAATTTTGCAAATTCAGGGGGTATGGTTATGGGTATCTGTAATGGATTTCAAATATTAGTAGAAACTGGTTTGGTTCCAGGTGTTTTGCTCAGAAATAAATATTTAGAATTTATTTGTAAAAATGTTTTCGTAAAAATTAACGATAAAAAAAATAAATATTTTAAAAATGTTGATAACGAAGTTTTAGAATTTCATATAGCTCATAATGAAGGAAATTATTTTTGTACTAATGATCAATTGAAAGAAATTCAGGACAATAATCAAATAGCTATTAATTATTGTGATGAAAATGGAAAAATTGAAGATCAATTTAATCCCAATGGATCCTTAAAAAATATTGCTGGTATATTTAATAAAGAAAAAAATGTTCTAGGAATGATGCCTCACCCTGAAAGAATGATTGATAAATCTTTATCTGGTGAGGATGGATCATTATTTTTTAAAAACTTAATTAACAACTTAAAATGATTGTAAACGAACAAGTAGCAGTTGACCACGGTTTAAAGAAAGATGAATATGCTAAAATTTGTGAGCTATTAAAAAGAAACCCTAATATTACAGAATTAGGGATTTTTTCTGCAATGTGGAATGAACATTGTTCTTATAAGTCATCAAGATTACATTTAAAGAAGCTACCTACTAAAGGAAAAAAAGTTATCCAAGGTCCTGGTGAAAATGCAGGTGTTATCGATATTGAGGATAATGATGCAATAGTTTTTAAAATAGAAAGCCACAATCACCCTTCATTTATTGAACCTTATCAAGGTGCTGCTACCGGTGTAGGAGGAATAATGAGAGATGTATTTACAATGGGTGCAAGACCAATAGCTAACTTAAACTCTATTCATTTTGGATCACCACAACATAAAAAAACGAAAAATTTATTAAGAGGTGTTGTCCATGGAATAGGAGGTTATGGAAATTGTATGGGTGTTCCTACAATTGCTGGCCAAACAAGTTTTGATAGTTCCTATAATGGAAATATTTTGGTTAACGCTATGACATTAGGATTAGTCAAAAAAGATAAGATTTTTTACTCTAAAGCTGCTGGCTTAAATAAGCCTGTGATTTATGTTGGATCTAAAACTGGGAGAGATGGAATACATGGTGCAAGTATGGCTTCAGCTAGTTTTGATGAAAAAATCGAGGAAAAGAAACCAACAGTTCAAGTTGGAGATCCATTTACTGAAAAACTTTTACTTGAAGCTTGTTTAGAGCTAATGGCTGGAGACTCTATTATAGCCATTCAAGATATGGGTGCTGCAGGATTAACTTCTTCAAGCATTGAAATGGCATCTAAAGGAAAACTCGGAATTGAAATCAATTTAAATAAAGTTCCATGCAGAGAAACCAAAATGACACCATACGAAATTATGCTGTCTGAGAGCCAAGAAAGAATGTTGATTGTTTTAGAAAACGGCAAAGAAGAGCAAGCAAAAAAAATATTTGATAAATGGAACTTAGATTTTGCAGTAATTGGAAAAACTACTAATTCAAAAAAAATAGAACTTTATTTTGATGAAGAAAAAGTTGCAGACATTCCAGTTAATACTTTAGTTGAAAACTCTCCAATGTATGATCGTAAATGGAAAAAAACAAAACTTCCTAAAAAGAATAAAATTAAAAAAGAAGACATTAGACATTTAAAAATGATCGATGTATTAAAAAAAATTTTAGCAAATCCAAATATATGTAGCAAAGAGTGGATTTGGCAACAATATGATCATACTGTAATGGGAGATACTATACAAAAACCTGGAGGAGATGCGGGTGTTGTAAGAGTTCATGGTACAGATAAAGCTGTAGCTGCCTGTGTAGACTCTTCTGCAGTTTATTGTTGGGCGCATCCTTTAACTGGTGGAAAGCAAGTAGTTTGTGAAAGTTTTAGAAATCTTATATCCGTTGGTGCAAAACCAATTGCTATTACTAATTGTTTAAATTTTGGTAGTCCTGAAAATGAAGAGAACATGGGTGAGTTTGTTGAATGTGTTCAAGGTATTGGTGAAGCGAGCGAATATTTAAAATTTCCAGTAGTTTCTGGAAATGTATCTTTCTACAATCAAACAAAAGAGGAAGGCATAAAACCCACACCTGCAATTGGTGGAGTTGGGTTAATCAAGGATTATAAGAATATGATCACTATGAAATTTAAAGAAGTTGATAATTTAGTTTTAGTGATTGGAAAAACTGAAGGACATATTGATCAAAGTTTATTTGCAAGAACTATTTTAAATGAAAAAAATGGACCCCCACCTGAAGTAAATTTATTTAATGAAAAAAATAATGGAGAAACTTTACTCAAATTAATTGATAATAATTTAATTAAAAGTGCTCATGACGTTTCTTTAGGAGGCATAATTACTGCGGTAGCAAAAATGTGTATTAAAGGAAAAAAAGGAATAACTATTAAAAAACCCAAATATCTAATTAATGAAATAGAGTACTTTTTTGCCGAAGATCAGAGTAGATATATTATAGAAATAAACAAAAAAGATTTTAAAAAAGTAGCTGATATGTTGAATAAAAATGCAGTTCATTTTGATGAACTTGGTACAATTACTGAAAATGAACTATATATTAACGATAAGACAAAAGTTACAATTGACGAATTATCAACTTCAAATAAAAGTTGGTTAAATAACTATATGAGCAAATAATGGCAATGGATTTAAAAGAAATTGAGAATTTTATAAAGGAGGCAATGCCTGATGCAATTGTTGAAATACAAGATTTGGCAGGTGATGGAAATCATTATTCAGCTACTGTTACCTCGTCTCAATTTTCTGGAAAAAGTAAAATTGAACAACATAAAATGGTTTACAACTCATTAAAAGGTAAAATGGGTAATGAACTACACGCATTAGCAATTAAAACAAAGGAGAGTTAAATGGATCAACAAACAAATGATTTAATAAAAAATGAAATTGAAAACAACGAAGTATGTTTGTTTATGAAAGGCACACCTGACGCTCCACAATGTGGGTTTTCAATGGCTACTTCAAATATTTTAAAAATCCTAGAAGTAAATTTTAAAGGAGTAAATGTTTTAGAAAGTCAAAATTTAAGAGAGGGTATTAAAGTTTTTAGTGATTGGCCAACCATCCCACAACTTTATGTTAAAAATGAATTTATAGGTGGATGTGACATTGTTAAAGAAATGTATGAAAGCGGTGAACTGGCAAAACTTTTTGAAAGCAAAAATATAAATTTTAAGGCTAAAAGCTAATTATCTAGAATAATATTCAATTACTAGATTAGGTTCCATAATTATTGGATATGGAACTTCTTCAAACTTTGGTACTCTAACAAACTTTAATTTTTTATTTTTTTCATCCATCTGAATATATTCTGGTGTTTCTCTTTCTTTGTTTGCAAGGGCAATATCAATTATTGCAAGTTGTTTAGATTTATCTCTAATCTCAATAGAATCCTCTTCTCTAACCATGTAACTACCAATATTAACTTTTTTGCCATTTACTCTGACGTGACCATGATTAATTAATTGTCTAGCTGAAAAAATTGTTGTAGCAAATTTTGCTCTGTAGATCACAGCATCTAATCTTCTTTCAAGAAGGCCAATTAAATTTTCACCGGTATCACCTTTAAGCATTACTGCTTTTTTGTAGATATTTCTAAATTGTCTCTCGTTAATGTTACCATAATAGGCTTTTAATTTTTGTTTAGCCTGAAGCTGTATTCCATAGTCAGATGGCTTTGATGTTTTTGTTTGACCGTGTTGTCCTGGTCCATATGCTCTTTTATTAAAAGGGCTTTTAGGTCTTCCCCAAAGGTTAACTTTTAATCTTCTGTCTACTTTATGTTTAGAGTTTAATCTTTTTGTCATTTAATAGTGGGCTTTATAAACTTACTCATAATTTTGTCAATCAACGTTTTTTACCTAAACTAGCAAATACGCCTGATAAAATACGTATTTCTTTAGTTGATAGTTCCATCCTATAAAAAATATTCCTCAAGTTTTCAAGCATTATTGGTTTCTTCTCTTTTGATTTAAAGAAATTAATCTCTTCAAGATTCTTTATACAAAGATTTGCCATAGCAACTATCTCTTTTTTAGATGCTAATTTAACTTTATTTGATTTCTTAAAAGAAGATGCTTTTAAATTAATTATGCTTGATACATATTGTGCAATTATTATTAAGCTGTGAGACAGATTTAACGATTTGAACTCATGATTAGTTGGAATTTGCAGAGTATAATTTGCATAGCTTATTTCATTGTTTGATAAACCAGACGCTTCTGAACCAAATAAAAAAGCTATTTTCTTTTTATAATTAATTTTTTTTAAATCTTCTAATTGGATATGTTTAATATTTTTATTTCTAAATCGTGCTGATGTTGCAATTACAATATCTATATTTTTTAAAGAAATTTCTAAATTTTCAAAATTCTTTGCTTTATTTATTATATTTTTTGCTCCTACTGAAGTTGCTAAAATTTTATCATTAGGAAATATTGGCTTAGGATCAACAACAATAAGTTTATTAAAATTAAAATTTTTCATTCCCCTTGCGCATGCTCCAATATTTTCTGAGAGTTGAGGTTTATGTAAAATGAAAGAAATATTGTTAGCAGACATTAATCAATGCCATGATTTCTGTTATAACTAGAAATGGTTGATGGTTTGATATCATTTAAATATTTAGGATCTACTGTCCAAATAGAAACTTTTAACGGATAACATTTTGCTATATCGGATGAATGTTCAGTTCCACAATCACCTCCTGGACAAGCTGAAAGAGCACCTAACAAATCTGTTTCAGCAAAAAACTCTAAATAATCACCTGGTCTTACAGGACTTGCTTTCATAAAGTATTGTTTAGTATCATTGGTAAATCCAGTTAACATAAAAACATTTAATACATCATGAACTATTTTTTCTGCTTGGTCTAATTGAATATTTTTTTCTTTAACCAAAGCTCTTGTTAGGTTTGAATGACAGCAATAATGATAATCGTTATCACTCAAAAGTTTTGATGTATACGGATCACATCTAGTGCCAATTACGTCATGAACTGATCCTCCATCTTTATCATAATCATACCAATCTAAAGTATCCCAAGTTATTGTTGCTAAAGATCTAAGATAGGGAAAACTACTAAACATTTTATCTCCCACTGAAAGATGTGTGCCATAAAGAGCTCTTGTTTTTCCTGAGTAAAATTTTTCCTCTAAATTATTTAAATTAAATAAATTTAAATCTCCTACTTGAGGTCCCTCTATACTTTCAATTCTAAAAAACTCACCAAATTTAACTTCAAACGTTTTTGCATCTCTTGGTGGAATTATAACTTCCTCTTTTTTAACCAGGTGTTCACGAGCGGAATGTAAAATACTTAAATTTTTTTCCTCAATATTAGTATTTGGGTAACAAACTATTGGTTTGGCTCCTATTCTATCTTTTAGATCAAATGGTTTTTCTGAAAATTTTTTAATTTTCATTCTTACGAACTTCCAGGAGCTTTATCCTTAAATAACTTATAATCTAAACTATCAACAAGAGCTTTAAAGGATGCATCAATGATATTTGGTGATACTCCAATAGTAAACCAATTAACACCCTTCGAATCTGTACTTTCAATACTAACCCTTGTTACAGCTTCTGTACCAGTATTTAAAATTCTAACTTTATAGTCAACCAATCTTAAATCTTTTAAATATTCTGAATATTTAGCAAGCTTATTAACATTTTTTCTAATTGCATTATCTAGGGCATTAACAGGTCCGTTTCCTTGTCCTTCACACAAAATTTTGTCTCCGTCTACTTCTAATTGAGCTTTTGCATATGAAACTATTTCTCCTGCATTATCTTTCTTTACCGAAACATCATATTGATTAATAGAAATATATCTTGGTATCTCGCCCATTAATCTTCTAGCTAACAACTCAAAGGATGCATCAGCACCATCATAACTGTAACCGATAAATTCACGATCTTTCACCTCATCTAAAAGTTTTTTAATTTTTGGATCACTTTTCTCAACTTTAATTCCTATTGAATTCAATCTGGACATTATATTAGATTGACCTGATTGGTCTGAGACTACAATATTTCTAGAATTTCCTACTTCTTCAGGATTAATATGCTCATAAGTTTTAGGATCCTTTTGAACAGCTGAAACATGCATTCCGCCCTTGTGAGAAAAAGCAGAAGCTCCAACATAAGGTAAATGTTTATTGGGCTTTCTATTTAATATCTCATCTAATAATCTTGAGCATTGAGTTAAGTTTTTTAAATTTTCTCTTTTAATACTTAATTCAAACTTATCTGAAAAATCTTTCTTTAAAAAAAATGAGGGAATTAATGACATTAAATTAGCATTTCCACATCTTTCTCCCAAACCATTGATTGTGCCCTGGACTTGTCTAACACCTGCTTGAACTGCAGCAAGACTATTAGCTACCGCATTTTCGGTATCATTATGTGCATGTATTCCTAAATTTTTTCCAGGAATTTGCTTGCTTACCTCAGATACAATTTTAGTTATCTCGTGTGGAAGTGTGCCGCCGTTAGTATCACATAGTACAATCCATCTAGCACCATTATCAAAAGCAGCTTTTAAACATGACATTGCATATTCTGGATTAGCTTTATATCCATCGAAAAAATGTTCAGCATCAAACATGAACTCTTTGCCAGATTTAACAATATGTTTTGTACTTTCACTTATATTCATTAAATTCTGCTCTTTGCTTATTCCTAATGCGACATCCACTTGAAAATCCCATGATTTTCCAAACAAGCAAACAGAAGCACTTTTTGAATTAATTAATGATGAGAGCATAGGGTCATTTTCTGCGCTGTGTTCTGATTTTTTAGTCATACCAAATGCAGTTAATTTCGTTAATTTAAAATTATGATCTTTATTGAAAAACTCAGTATCAGTTGGATTTGCTCCTGGCCAACCACCCTCAACATAATCAACACCCAATTTGTCTAAAGCTGATGAGATTTTTTCTTTATCATCAATTGAAAAATCTACACCCTGAGTTTGTGCACCATCACGCAGTGTTGTATCAAATATATAAAGTTGTTCTTTGCTCATTTAAATTTCCAAGTCGTTTTACCATCTTTATCTTCTATTAAAACACCTTTATCTAGAAGCTCATTTCTAATTTTATCAGCTTCTTTGTAATTTTTGTTCTCTCTAGCCTTATTTCTTTCCTGAATTTTTTGTAAAATTTCTTTTTCAGAAATTAAAGCTTTGCTAATTTTAAACTTAAGCCAATTTTCTTTACTTTCATTTAATAGTCCTACAAATTTACAAGCGGAAACAAATAAAGATTTATCTTCATTGTTACCTTTTTGAGCTTTGTCATATAATTGATGTAAATTAGCAATATATCCAGGAGTATTTAAATCATCGTAAAGTGGTTGAAGAATTTCATCAGAAACTTTTGAATTATTTTCAATATCCAAATATGAATTGTACCATTTATTTATCGTGTTTTGACAGTCGTCCAGAAGTTTATCATTCCAATCTAATGGCTGTTTATAATGTGCGCTTAGTAAAGCTAATCTTAAAACTTGACCGCTAATCTTATTTCTAAAATCTTTTATTTTTAAAATATTTCCCTGAGACTTAGCCATCTTTTCATTAGACATAGTGATGAATGCATTATGCATCCAAAATTTTGCAAATATTTTTGTATCATTAGCACATCTCGATTGAGCTATTTCATTTTCATGATGAGGAAATAACAAATCTATACCACCTCCATGAACATCAAACTCATCTCCTAAAAATTTCTTTGACATTGCTGAACACTCTAGATGCCATCCTGGCCTTCCTCTCCCCCATGGAGACTCCCATGATGGTTCATCATCTTCTGAAGGTTTCCATAAAACAAAATCTTCTGAATTTTTTTTATTTTCACTGACCTCTACTCTAGATCCAGCAATAAGTTCATCTAATTTTTTATTTGAAAGCTGACCATAATCCTTGAATTTTTTAACCTCAAAATAAACATGCTTATTATTTTCATAAGCAAATCCTTTTTTTTTTAATTCAGAAATCATTTCAATCATCAAATCTATATTTTCTGTTGCTTTAGGTTGATGGGTTGGTTCTTCACAATTTAAGTAATGACAATCTTTACTAAAACTTTTTGTTACTTTGCTTGTTAATTCTGAAATTGAAATATTATTTTCTTTTGAAGATTTAATAATTTTATCATCCACATCTGTAATATTTCGCACATAAGTAACTTTAGGATAATTTTTTTTTAAAATTTTAAATAGAATATCAAATACAACTATTGGTCTTGCATTTCCAATATGAGGATCATCATAAACTGTTGGACCACACACATACATTCTAATGTTGTTTTTATCTAGTGGAACAAATTTCTCTTTTTGATTTGTTAGATTATTTGTTAAATAAATTTCATTACTCATCGTTTTAGGAATATACTTAAAAAATAGATTTGTGAATCTATTTGATTAATTTGGAATTTTACACACTGGAATTGGCTCCATTTTGTGCAAATTTTGTTTTCTAATTGTTTCGTATTTAGCTCTATTTGCTGAATTTGGATTATTCATTGCCTCTTCTAATTCTTCATATTTTAATCCAAGTTGACCTTCATCTGTTCTTCCATCATCCCACAAACCATCCGTAGGGGCGGCATCTATAATCTCTTTTAAAATTCCAAGCTCTTTTCCAAGCTCCCAAACTTCAGTTTTATTACAATCTGCTATAGGAGATATATCTACCCCACCATCCCCGTATTTTGTGTAAAACCCAACACCAAAATCTTCAACTTTATTTCCAGTTCCAACTACTATTCCTTTATTCGCGGCAGCAACTTGATAAAGCGTTGTCATTCTCAATCTAGCTCTAGAATTTGCCATTCCATGCTCATTATTAAATTTAAACAAGCTTGCACTAAATGCTAAAAATAATTCATCTAAATTAATTGTATGGGCCTCTACATTTTTAAAATTTTTAACTAACCACTCTTTATGCTTTAAACTTAAATCATGTTGATGAGATTTTTGTTTAATTGGCATTGACAATACAATAGTTTTTAAACCAGTCATTGCGCTTAATGTACTAGAAACTGACGAATCTATTCCTCCAGAAATTCCTATAACTAATGACTCTGCCTTACTTGGCATATTATTTACATAATCTTTAATCCAATTAGATATAAAATTTACTTTTTCTGAAGCATTCATGATTTTAAAGTATTAGATATTTAAAATTTTACAATGTCTTAAGATGCCGCTCTATCTGCGTTTTTAGAATAAGAGCTATTCTTTTTAATCTCATCTGAAATCAAGAAAGCTAATTCTAGAGCTTGGTTTGCATTTAGTCGTGGGTCACAATGTGTGTGATATCTTGATGATAAGTCTTTTTCTGATATCTTTTGTGCTCCACCAATACACTCTGTTACATCTTGACCAGTTAATTCTATATGTAAACCACCAGCGTAACTTCCTTCACTTTGATGACATGCAAAAACATTTTTAACTTCTTTTAACACACTGTTAAATGGTCTTGTTTTAAATCCTGTCGCAGCTTTTACTGTATTTCCATGACAAGGATCACATGACCAAATTACATTTAAACCCTCTTTTTTTATTGCCCTAATTAATTTTGGTAAAAATTTTGAAACATTATCTGCACCAAATCTTGATATTAGTGTGATTTTACCCTTTTCATTATTAGGGTTAATTCTATTACAAAGATCAATCAAATCATCAGCCTTTAAGGTAGGTCCACATTTGATTCCTATTGGATTTTCTATACCCCTACAAAACTCAACATGACCACCATCCAATTGTCTTGTTCTATCTCCAATCCAAACAAAGTGAGCAGATGTGTCATGATTTTCTCCAGTAGTCGAATCTACTCTTGTCATAGTCTCTTCAAATGGGAGTAATAAAGCTTCATGTGAAGTCCAAAAATTAACCGTTTTTAATCTTCTATTAAATTCTGAGGTAATTCCACATGCATCCATAAAAGCTAGTGCATTTGCAATATTATCCTCTAATTCTTTAAATCTTTTTAATTCAGGTGAATTTTTAATAAAACCTAAATTCCAATTGTGGACATTCTTAAGATCTGCAAAACCTCCATGACAAAATGCTCTTATAAGGTTTAAAGTTGCAGCTGATTGTGAGTATGCCTTGAATAATCTTTTAGGATCTGGAACTCTAGCCTTTTCAGTGAATTCCATAGCATTTATGTTATCTCCTAAATAACTTGGGAGCTCAACTCCATCTTTTATTTCTGTTGGTGCACTTCTAGGTTTTGAAAATTGTCCAGCTATTCTTCCAACTTTTACCACAGGTAATGAAGCTGAGTAAGTTAAAACTAATGACATTTGTAACATTAGTTTAAAAGTGTCTCGAATATTATCAGGATTAAATTCTGCAAAACTCTCAGCACAATCTCCACCCTGAAGTAAAAATGCTTTTCCATCTACAACATCTGCTAATTGACTTTTAAGATGTCTTGTTTCACCAGCAAATACTAAAGGAGGGAATGTTCCTATTTTATCCAAAACATTATCCAGTTCTTTTTTATCTGGATATTCTGGAATATGTTTTACAGGATACTTTCTCCAACTATTTTTTTTCCAACTTTTCATATTCAACCTAAGGGTGTTTTAACAGAGTTTAAAGTTTATTCAACAGTGACAGATTTAGCCAAATTTCTAGGCTTATCAATATCATAACCTTTTTTAAGAGCAGAGTAATACGCAAGCTTTTGAAGTGGAATAGTCAAAAGGAACGGAAGTAAGTCATCATTTGTATTTTCAACTTCAATAGTTTCCCAAATATTTTCTGATACTACTTCATCTTTACTCTTATTGGTTATCAATAACACTTTTGCCCCTCTAGCAATTACTTCCTGCATGTTCGAAATTGTTTTTTTGTAATAATTATCTCTAGGTGCCAAAACTACTACAGGCATTCCCTCCTCGATTAAAGCTAATGGCCCATGTTTCATTTCACCAGCTGGATATCCTTCAGCATGAACGTATGAAAGCTCTTTAAGTTTTAATGCTCCTTCTAAAGCTATCGGATATGAATAACCTCTTCCTAAAAACATTGAACCTTTAGCTTCATTAAATGTTGAGGATATTGCCTGAATATCATGATCATGTAATAAAGTTTTTTCTATTAATCCCGGTAGATCTTTTAAGTCTTTAATCTTTTCTTGATATTCTTGTTTTTTAATTTCCTTTCTTAATGATCCAAGTTTTAAGGACAAAATATATAAAACAAGTATTTGACCTAGAAATGCTTTTGTTGATGCAACTCCTATTTCAGGACCACAATGAATTGGTAAAACAAAATTAGAGTCTCTAGCAATTGAGCTTTCAATTACATTAACTACTGCACATGTCTTCATATTATTTTTATTACAAAGATCTAAGGCTGCATAAGTATCTGCTGTTTCACCTGATTGTGAAACAAAGACATATAAAGTATCTTTTTTGAACCTATTTTTTCTGTATCTAAATTCTGACGCTATATCTATGTTTACGTCTAAAGTTGTAAGTTCCTCAAACCAATATTTAGCCATTAAACAAGAATGGTATGCAGTTCCACATCCAATTAAAGTTATTGAATTAATCTCTTCTATTTTCCATGGAAAATTAAAAATATTTATCTCTTTATTTACATTATCTACGTATTCTTTTATTCCAGTTTTAATTGTTGTTGGTTGTTCTTCAATTTCTTTTGCCATAAAATGTTTGAAATCACCTTTGTCATAATTTGCTTCATCTGATGATAATTCTAATATTTTTTTATTTACTTTTCTTCCTTCCTCATTAAAAAAAATAATTTGATCCTTTTTTACAACACAGAATTCACCATCATCAAGATACGTAATCTTATTCGTCATTGATTTTAAAGCATATGAGTCTGATCCTAAATAGTTTTCATTTGGACCATAGCCAACAGCTAGCGGTGATCCTCTTCTAGCACCAACTATTAAGTCTGGCATATCTTTAAACACAATTCCAAGTGCAAAACTACCATGGAGTTGTTTTAATGTTTTTGTTATAGCTTCCTCAAGTTCTGAAGTTTTTAAATTTTCTGTTATTAAATGAACGATTACTTCCGTATCTGTCTGTGATTTAAATTTATGACCTTTGTTAACTAAATGTTTTTTTAATATTGTAGAGTTTTCAATAATTCCATTATGAACTACTGATACATTATGAGAGGAATGAGGATGTGCATTTAAACTATTAGGAATTCCATGAGTAGCCCATCTTACATGCCCTATACCAATATTTCCTCTTAAGTTTTTTAGATCAAAATTATTTTCTAAGTTATCTACTCTTCCCTCAGATTTTATTTCATTGATTTCACCATCTGAAAGTGTGGCTATACCTGCTGAATCATATCCTCTATATTCTAATTTTTTTAATGAATTAATTATATTTGCAGAAACAGATTTGTTGCTCGATATTCCAATAATTCCACACATAAATTATTTTTTCTTTCTTTTGTAATTCTTAACTTCTAATTGTGGTGATCTTGTAAGTGCTAAAGATTTTTGTCTAACATTCTTTGTTATTACTGATCCAGCTCCAACAATACTATCTTTATTTATAGTAACTGGAGCAACTAATGAAGAGTTTGAACCTATAAATACTTTATCTTTAATATTTGTTTTATTCTTGTTTACTCCGTCATAATTACAAGTAATTGTACCTGCTCCAATATTTACTGATTTTCCTATTTGAGCATCTCCCACATAAGATAAATGATTAACTTTAGATTTATTTCCTAAAGTACTTTTTTTAATCTCTACAAAATTACCTACTTTGGATCCTTCTTTTAAAATTGTATTAGGTCTTATTCTAGCATATGGACCAATCTCAACTTTATTCTCAATTTTACAAGACTCTAAATGTGAAAAAGATTTTATAACAACATTGTTTCCGATTTTTACCTTAGAACCGATAACAACATAAGGTTCTATAGTCACTTTCTTTCCGATCTTTGTGTCTTTAGAAAAAAAAATAGTTTCAGGACCAATCATCTTTACTCCTGATTTTATAAACTTGTTTCTAAGTTTTTTTTGACTTGAGTCTTTCATTTTCATCATATTTATATTAAGTATATTGTTTGATTAATTCACAATTTATTTCTTTAAAATACTTTAATAATGAAACAAAAATTTACAATTTTATTTGATTTAGACGGTACATTAGTAGATACAGCTCCAGATTTAATACGTGCGCATAACCATGTAATGAAAAAATTTGGTTATCCTACAAAAACTTTAGGAGAATTAAAAAATGCTGTTGGCAAAGGAGCAAAAGCTATGATGGCAAAAGCTAACGGCCAATGGAAGTGGTTTGATGAAAAAATTCAAAACGAAATGACTGATGAATTTTTATCTTATTATGGAAAAAATATTTTAAATGAAAGTAAATTAATTAATGGTGTTAAGGAATTTTTAAATTGGTGTAAAAATGAAAATATTTCTATGGCAGTATGTACTAATAAAACTGAACACTTAGCAGTTGATCTTTTAAAAAAAATTGGGATTTATGATTATTTTGAATATGTTGCGGGTTATAATACTTTTGAATATTGCAAACCAGACCCTCGACATTTAACAACTACAATTGAGATTTTAGATGGAGATAAAAATAAATCGATTATGATCGGTGACAGCGAGACAGATGCTAATGCTGCTAAGGCTGCTGAAATTCCAATAATATTACTAAAATATGGATATACAGAAAAAAGATCTGAGGAAATTTATCATAATCACATTATAAAAGACTTTGTAGGCATTGAGAAAATAGTATCAGAATATCTTTAATATTGATTAATTTATTTTAACTATTAAAACAAAATCACAAATAAGGAGTAATTTTGTTATTACATACAGTTAAAGTATATCCATCAAAAATTAATCTTCCAAAGAAGAAACAGCTTGCATGGAAAATTGCAGAAATAGCAAGTGATAATGCTAAATTAAATAAAGATGCTATTGAAATGGTTATCAATAGAATTATTGATAATGCTTCTGTTGCAATTGCTTCATTAAATAGAAAGCCAGTAGTCTCATCGAGAGAAATGGCTTTAAGACACCCTAGAAAAAATGGTGCAACTTTATTTGGTGTAAACTCAAAATTAAAATTTGATTGTGAATGGGCAGCATGGTCAAATGGTACAGCTGTTAGAGAATTAGATTTTCATGATACTTTCTTAGCTGCAGATTATAGTCATCCAGGTGACAACATTCCTCCTCTGATTAGTGTAGCACAACAAAACAAAAAAAGTGGATTGGATTTATTAAGAGGAATAATTACTGCATATGAGGTTCAGGTAAATTTAGTCAAAGGAATTTGTTTGCATAAGCATAAGGTGGACCACATTGCTCATTTAGGCCCTAGCGTTGCTGCTGGATTAGGAACAATGTTAAAATTAAATACTGAAACTATATATCAAGCTGTTCAACAGGCATTACATACGTCAATATCTACAAGACAATCTAGAAAAGGAGAAATTTCAAGTTGGAAAGCTTATGCTCCTGCTCATGCTGGGAAGCTTGCCATCGAAGCTGTGGATAGAACTATGAGAGGTGAAGGTGCTCCAAGTCCAATATATGAAGGTGAAGATAGTGTAATAGCAAGAGTATTGGATGGAAAAAAAGCAAACTACAAAGTCCCTTTACCAAAAAAAGGTGAGAGTAAAAAAGCTATATTAGAGACATATACAAAAGAATATTCTGCAGAATATCAATCGCAAGCATTAATAGATCTAGCTAAAAAGCTAAAAACAAAAATTAATAATTTAAATTATATAAAAAAAATTGATATTTTTACAAGTCATCACACTCATTATGTGATTGGAACAGGTGCTAATGATCCACAAAAAATGGATCCCAAGGCTAGTAGAGAAACATTAGATCATTCTATAATGTATATATTTGCTGTAGCTTTAGAAGACGGAGATTGGCATCATGTTAAATCTTATACTAAAGCAAGAGCAAATAGAAAAAGTACAATTAAAATTTGGAGATCAATTAAAACATATGAAGATAAAAAATGGACAAAGAAATATCATGATCCAAATCCAAAAAATAAAGCTTTTGGAGCTAAAGTAATTGTAACACTTAACAATGGAAAAAAAATAACAGAGAAACTTGATAGGGCAGACGCACATCCATATGGAGCAAGACCGTTTAAGAGAGAAAATTATATAAATAAATTTTTAACTTTAACTGAGGGTATTTTGGATAAAAAAGAAAGCAATCGTTTTTTAAAAACAGTACAAAATTTAAGAAATTTAAAATCAGGTCAACTTCATAAATTGAATATTGAAGTAAGAAGAAATAAATTAAAACGAAATAATAAAAAAGGAATTTTTTAATGCACTTTGTAGAAAAAGAACCAAGTCAAAAAAGATTAGATTTTGATCAAAAATTAAAATCAAATAAAATATTAAGAGTTCCAGGTGCATACAATCCTTTAACAGCAAAGCTTATAGAAGAAATTGGATATGATGCAGTTTATGTATCCGGTGGAGTGATGGCTAATGATCTTGGTTTTCCCGATATTGGCTTAACAACTCTACAAGATGTTAGCACAAGATCTTATCTAATTTCGAGAGTAACTAATCTTCCAACAATAGTTGATATCGATACGGGATTTAAATCTTGTAAAGAAACAATAGAAACATTTGAAGAATTTGGAATAACAGGTGTCCACTTAGAGGATCAGATTGAAAGAAAAAGGTGTGGGCATCTTGATAATAAAGAACTTATTTCAACTGATGCTATGGTTAAAAAAATTAAAGAATGTGTTGCTACTAAAAAAGATCAAAATTTTAAAATTATTGCACGTTCAGATGCTAAAAGTGTTGAAGGTTTAGATAAAATGATTGAAAGATGCAAAGCCTACATTGATGCTGGTGCTGAAATTATTTTCCCAGAAGCTCTTGAAGATGAAAAAGATTTTGAAAAAGTTCGTAAAGAATTGTCTGGTTACTTGTTAGCTAATATGACTGAATTTGGTAAATCGAAATTGTTTAATTACAAAGAATTAGAAAATTTTGGGTATAATATAGTTATTTATCCAGTGACCTCACAAAGATTAGCAATGAAAAATGTCGAAGATGGATTAAGAGACATTTATGCAAATGGACATCAAAATAACATTATTGATAAGATGCAAACTAGGAAAAGACTTTACGAATTAGTCGATTATGAAAAATATAATTCATTAGATGAAAAAATTTATAATTTTAGTACGGAAGGACATGAATAATGAGTGATGATATTAAAAAAGGCTTACTAGGTATTGTTGTAGATGAAACAGAAGTTTCAAAAGTAATGCCAGAAATAAATTCTCTTACTTATAGAGGGTATGCAGCTCAAGATTTATGTGAATATTGCAGATTTGAGGAAGTTGCATATCTTATTCTTAATAAGGATCTCCCGAATACTATCCAACTTAGACAATTTGAAAAAGAAGAAAGAAACAACAGAGAACTAACAAAAAATTTATATGAAATAATCAAACACATGCCAAAGAAATCTCATCCAATGGATGTTGCAAGAACAGCTGTGAGTGTAATGGGATTAGAGGATAAAGAAACTACAGATTCTTCACCAGAATCAAATATGAGAAAAGCTCTAAGAATTTTTGCAAAAACTCCAACTGCCTTAGCTGCTTTTTATAGAATAAGAAAAGGTAAAAAAATAATTAAACCTAAAAAAACATTAACCTTTGCTGAAAACTTTTTTTATATGTGTTTTGGAAAAGTTCCTCAAAAAGAGATAGTCAAAGCTTTTGATGTATCTTTAATTTTATATGCAGAACATAGTTTTAATGTTTCAACTTTTACAGCAAGAACAATCACCAGTAGCTTATCTGACATACACGGAGCAATTACAGGTGCAATTGCAAGTTTAAAAGGCCCACTTCACGGAGGGGCTAATGAAGAAGTGATGCATATGATGAATAAAATTAAAAAACCAGAAAATGCATTAAAATGGATAAACAATGCGCTTAAAAATAAGGAAGTGGTGATGGGATTTGGTCATAGAGTTTATAAATCAGGTGACTCGAGAGTTCCAACTATGCGAAAATACTTTGGTAAAGTTGCTAAACTTAAGAAAGATAAAAAATTTGAAAAAATCTATGACATTGTTGAAAAAGTAATGATCAAAGAGAAAAATATTCACCCTAATGTAGATTATCCAACAGGACCTACTTATCATCTAATGGGATTTGATACTGATTTTTTCACTCCAATATTTGTAATTTCAAGAATTACAGGTTGGTCCGCTCACATAATGGAGCAACACGCTGCGAATAAACTTATAAGACCTTTGGCTAGCTACAAAGGTAACAAACATCGAAAAGTGATGCAGTTAAACCAAAGATAATTTTAAGATTAACTAAAAGCTTCTGCCCAAGTACCTTGTGTTGATGCTTTAGAATACTCTGTTGCACGACCTTCAAAGAAATTCATATGCTCAACCGCGTTAAGCATAGTATCAAGCCAAGTTAAAGGATTTTTTTCAATATCATAAATTCCTTCTAAACCTAATTGACTTAATCTTCTGTTTGCAATGAAACGAATATATTTTTTAACATCCTCAGCCGTTAATCCTTCCATTGGACCCATTTGAAATGCTAAATCTATAAAAGCATCTTCATGCTCTACTATAGTTCTGCAAGCTTCATAAATTTCTTTTTTTAGTTGTGGATTCCATGTTTCAGGATTTTCTTTAATAAAATCTTTAAATAATCTAATCATTGAATTGCAATGCAATGTTTCATCTCTTACAGACCAAGTAACAATCTGACCCATTCCCTTCATTTTATTATGTCTTGGGAAATTTAATAGGATTGCAAAACTCGCAAACAATTGTAGACCTTCCGTAAACGCACTAAACACAGCTATTGTTTTTGCAATGTCATGATTAGATTTAACATCAAAGCCTTGCATGTAATCATACTTATCTTTCATTTCTTTATATTTCATGAAAGCTGAATATTCAGACTCTGGCATTCCAATTGTATCTAATAAATGTGAATAAGCTGCAATGTGTACTGTTTCCATAGAAGCAAAAGACGACATCATCATTAAAACTTCTGTTGGTTTAAACACATTCATGTAATGTCTGATGTAACAATTACTTACTTCGACATCGGCTTGAGTGAAAAATCTAAAAATCTGAGTTAATAAATTTTTTTCAGATGGGCTAAGATTTTTTTGCCAATCTTTTACATCATCACCTAATGGAACCTCTTCAGGTAACCAGTGAATTCTTTGTTGTGTTAACCAAGCATCGTAGCACCAAGGATATCTAAATGGTTTATAAACTGGGTTGGCTACTAACAAACCATTGTTATTTTTTTTTGGTTGAACTGCTTCTTTATTTATATTTTCTGCTACTGACATGATAAACACTCCTCGTACTCTTGTTCTTGACTTTCGTTTGATTTATTTTTGTAAACATTTGCTAAGATATCAGTTGATTTTGAATCATTAACATTCTCAGCCCTTTGAATTGATTTTGATCTACAGTAATAAAGGCTCTTTAAGCCTTTTTTCCAAGCATCAAAATGAATTTTGTGTAATTCTTTCTTGTGAACATCTGCTGGTAAAAATAGATTTACTGACTGTGCCTGCGAAATAAATGGTGTTCTGTCACCACTTAATTCAATTATCCAATTTTGGTTCAGCTCAAATGCAGTTTTAAATACATCTTTTTCTAAATCAGATAGGAAATCTAGATGATTAACAGATCCTTGATTTGTAGTAATACTAGACCATGTCTCTTCATCATTTTTTCCATGAGATTGAAGGATTTCTTCTAAGTATCTATTTCTTACATTGAAAGATCCTGAAAGGGTTTTGTGTGTGTAACTGTTTGCAGCAATTGGTTCTACTCCTGGTGATGCTCCTCCACAAATAATTGAGATTGAAGCAGTTGGAGCAATCGCTGTCTTGTTAGAAAATCTTTCTTTATAACCATACTCAGCTGCATCTGGACATGCGCCTCTCTCCTCAGCTAAATCTTTAGAAGCTTGATTAACTTTTTCATGAATATTTTTAAATATTTTTTTATTCCATGATTTTGCCATTACAGACTCAAGTGGAATTCTATTTTTTTGTAAAAAAGAATGAAAGCCCATTACACCTAATCCAACACTTCTTTCTCTTTCCGCAGAATATTTTGCATCTTTAAATTGATCTGGTGCTTTGTTAATGAAATCAGATAATACATTGTCTAAAAATCTCATTACATCACTAATCATGTCTGGATCATCTTTCCACTCATCATATTTTTCTAAATTTAACGAAGACAAACAACATACTGCTGTTCTATCTCTTCCATCTTTATCAATTCCTGTAGGTAAAGTTATTTCGCTACATAAATTAGAAGTTTTAACTGTTAGGTTTGCTAACTTATGATGTTGAGGAATTTGTCTGTTAACAGTATCAATATAAATTATATACGGTTCACCAGTTTCAATTCTTGCAGTTAATAATCTTATCCATAAATTTCTTGCAGAAATAGTTTGTTGAACACTGCCATCTGCTGGACTTTTCAATGCCCACTGCTCATCAGTTTCTACAGCTCTCATAAAGGCATCAGAAACTAAAACACCATGATGTAAATTTAATGCTTTTCTATTTGGATCACCACCAGTAGGTCTTCTCATTTCAATAAACTCTTCTATTTCAGGATGATCAATTGGAAGATAACATGCTGCAGAACCTCTTCTTAATGATCCTTGACTGATAGCCATAGTTAAAGAGTCCATAACTTTTATGAAAGGAATTATTCCAGAAGTTTTTCCAACTCTTCCTATTTTTTCACCAATAGATCTTAAGTTACCCCAGTAACTTCCAATTCCTCCACCCTTCGCTGCCAACCAAACATTCTCACTCCATAAATCAAGAATGCCTCCTAAGCTATCAGATGCTTCATTTAAAAAACATGAAATAGGCAATCCTCTTTTTGTACCACCATTTGATAACACTGGTGTTGCTGGCATGAACCAAAGATTGCTTATGTAATTATATATTCTTTGAGCGTGCAAATTATCATCTGCATATGTGCTTGCTACTCTTGCAAATAAATCTTGATATGATTCGTTCAAACCTAAATATCTGTCTTTTAAAGTTGCTTTACCAAAGTCTGTAAGATTTGCATCTTTTGAACGGTCAATTTTAATTATGATACCTTTGTCATTTTGAAATAATTCTGTTTCATTATTTAAAGAGAAAAGATCAGGCTTATTTATCTTAGAAACTTCCTTAACTTCTGGGCTATATTCAGAGACAGCTTTTTTGAGGGCTTGAGAGAGAATCTTATTCATAAATTTTAATTATATTTTGTTATTAGTACGAAAACAACTATATGTTGTAGGCGTTTATTGTAAATATACTATATAAACTTTTGTACAATAGAACATTTATAGAACGCGACAAAATGATAATCAATAAAAAAATAAATTTTTTTGCACGAAATTAACATAATAAACAGTAAGTAAATAACCAATGAGCCAAAATATAAAAATAGATCCCTATGGTTTTAGAGAATATGACGCTCGATGGTTGTATGAGAAAGATATAAATCAATCTGGAATAGAGAATCTTGGAAAAGGGCTTGGAACACAGATAAAAATACATACCAAAAAAGACAATCCAAGAATCATAGTAGGTCATGATTACCGTTCTTATAGTGAAGAAATAAAAACTGCTCTCAAAAAAGGATTAATGTCTACGGGATGCAGCATAGAGGATATTGGTCTTTCATTGTCTCCCATGGTTTATTTTGCACAGTTCAATTTAGATGCAGATGCGGTCGCTATGGTTACAGCAAGTCATAATGAAAATGGTTGGACTGGTGTAAAAATGGGAATCAAAAAAGGACTAACTCATGCACCTGAAGAAATGAAGGAATTAAAAGAAATTACCTTAAATGAAAAATTTACAAAAGGTGAAGGTAATGAAAAACAAATAAAAGATTTTGATAAAATCTATAAAGAAGATCTAATTAGTAAAAATAAAATTAAGAAAAAAATAAAGGCTGTGGTGGCTTGCGGGAATGGAACAGCAGGTGTTTTTGCTCCAGATATTTTAAGAGGTATTGGATGTGAGGTAATAGAATTAGATTGTAATCTAGATTGGAATTTTCCTAAATACAATCCAAATCCAGAAGATTTGGAAATGCTTCACGAAATAGCAAAAGTAGTTAAAGAAAACAGTGCTGATATAGGGTTCGGATTTGATGGTGATGGAGATAGAGTTGGAGTTATTGACGATAAGGGTAATGAAATATTTTCAGATAAAATTGGCCTTCTAATTGCTAGAAATTTATCAAGCAAACATAAAAATTCAAAGTTTGTAGTTGATGTAAAATCAACAGGTCTATATTCAAAAGATAAGATTTTATTAGAAAATAATTGTGAAACTATTTATTGGAAAACAGGTCATTCTCATATTAAACGAAAAGTTAACACTGAAAAAGCTTTAGCTGGATTTGAAAAAAGTGGTCATTTTTTCTTCAATCAGCCATTGGGTTTTGGGTATGATGATGGAATCAATTCAGCAATCCAAGTATGCCACTTATTAGATAATCAGAATAAAAAAATGAGTGAAATTATTAGTGAATTACCTAACACATTTCAAACTCCAACAATGGCACCTTTTTGCAAAGATGAAGAGAAATATATTGTTGTTGAAGAACTAGTTAAACAAATTAAAAATTTACAAGAAAACAAAACTAAAATAGATGGCCAAATTATTAATGATATTTTAACTGTTAATGGAGTTAGGTTTTCATTCGAAGATGGTTCTTGGGGGCTTATAAGAGCATCTTCAAACAAACCATCTTTAGTTATTGTTACTGAAAGTCCAACATCAGATGGAAGAAAGAAAAAAATCTTTGATTTTATTGACGATTTGTTACAAAAAACAGGTAAGATCGGTGAATATGATCAGAAGATTTAATTTTTTAAATTATCTTCATCAGTTTTATTTTCCAAATTATCGTTATCAGTTTTAGTTTCTAAATTATCACCATCCTGCTTGTTTTCTTGCTCAGGAATGTCATCGCTATAAAACTTTCTAACTAATTCCTCCTCTTTTAGTCGTTGTTCTTCATCAAATTTTTTCTCCCATTCTTTCATTCGCCTGTTTTCCTCATCTTCTCTCTCTTTTTGAGCAATTTCAGCTAATCTAATTCTCTCGTTTTCTTCATCAATTCTTTTTTGTCTTTCCTCCTCTATTTTCAATTCTCTTTCTCTTTGACGTCTTTCATTTTCTTTATTTATTCTCTCACGTTCAGCTTCTTTAAGTTCTTTTTCTTTATTTCTTAATTCCTCTTCCTTCGCTCTTTGCTCAGCCTCTTCTTTTAAAATTTGTCTTTGAATTTCGTGCTGTCTTTCAGTTTCTAGATCTCTTAATCTTTCTTCCATTTCTTTAAGTTTTTCTTGCTCATATTTCAGCTTCCTAGCTGCCTCTCTTAATCTTTGTTCTTCCTCAAGTCTATTTTTCCTTTCAATTTCTTTTAATCTTATTTTCTCTTGTCTTTCTTTTTCTTTTTCATCTCTTCTCTTTTGAGCTTCAATTTCTTTATTCTTTAATTGTTCCTCTTTAATTTTAATATTTTCTTCTCTAATTCTTTGTCTCTCTAACATTTTTAGCCTTAAATCCTCTTGTTTAAGCTTTCTGGCTTCCTCTCTAAGTTTTCTAGTTTCTTCGTCTTTAATTTTTTTCTGTTCTATTTTAATTCTTTGAGTTTCTATCTTTTGTCTTTTTTCTTCATTCTTTTTTTTTTGTTTTTCATTTTCAATTATTAATTTTTTTTGAAAAAGAAGTTTTTTTCTTTCTTCTTTTAATTCATCTTGTTTGGCTTTTTTCGCTAATTTTTTTTCTAAAATTAATTCTCTTTTCTTTTCTTTTTCTAATTGTTTTTGTAATGCTAAATCTTTTTTAACTTTTTTTTTTTTAAGATCTTTTAAAATTGAGGAAAACTTATTTTTTGTTTTATCGATTGGATCAAATAAATTTTTTTTAATATTTTTATTAATGTCTTTTATTGAAACCATTTTTAAAAGTATCAATTTGAATAATAACACTAAATATTATGTGTGGCTAATTTGAGTTTTTATTTAAGACTTATACAACTTAAGATTGTCTGATTTTAAATTAGTTAATAAAAGGCATTTTCAACTAATAAGTGTTCTAAGATATTTAAAGAATCACTTAGTTTGGATACGTGAGGTGATGGAGGGAGACTGAAGTCACCTCTTTTTTTTGCTTGTTATAATTTCAAGTATTCATAAAAAAATTTAATTGAAACGACTAAAAGAAAAATTCCAAAAAACTTACTAATTTTTTTTTTATCAATACTATGAACTGTTTTAGCTCCTATTCGAGCCATGAAAGTTGTGATTGGTATAAAAATTAAAAAAGCTGGTATGTTTATAAAACCAATACTTAGTGGAAGACTAGAATTTAAAAAACTTCCTGAAAGAAGAAATCCTATTGCTCCAAATA
The DNA here is from genome assembly GCA_902593405.1 of uncultured Pelagibacteraceae bacterium. GTDB lineage: Bacteria > Pseudomonadota > Alphaproteobacteria > Pelagibacterales > Pelagibacteraceae > Pelagibacter. The sequence goes on from CACJIB010000009.1 coordinate 27,281, forward strand.
AAGCAATTAGAAAACCTATGGCTGCTGCACTTCCTATAGCTTTATTTATTGAATAACCAAAAAACTTAAGTATAGGTACATTCATTACAGCTCCTCCTATACCCATAGGAGCAGATATAAACCCAACAAGAAAACCAAGAATTACTTTTAAATGTAATTTCATTTTAACAATTATGTTTTGCTCCTTTTCTTTTATTAAAAGTAAGTAAATTCCTAAAAATAATATCATTATAGAAAAAAATAAAACCAAAGATTTGGTTTTTAGAGAAGCTGCAAAAACAGTTCCAATAATAACTCCTAGTACAACAAAAAGACCGTAATTCTTTACAATATCAAAATCAACTGCTTTAAATTTATGATGTGTTAAAACTGAAACTGTAGAGGTTGGTATTATGATTGCAAAAGAAGTTCCAACAGCAAGATGCATTACATATTGAGGATCAATTTCTAAAGAACCAAAAATAAAATATAAAAAAGGAACAGTTATCAACCCTCCACCTATACCAAATAATCCAGCCACAAAACCTACTGGAATAGCTGTTAAAGCCATTAATAAAATAATATAACTGTATTCGTTTGTTAGAATTGAATTAAGCAGACTGTCCTACTCTAGTATCTACATTGTTATATTTAATTTTATCCATGATGTGATCAATTTTTTTCACATCAGCATCTCTCACACACATGTTTTCACTTAAATATCTTTTCCAATAACTTGCACCTGTTTGACCATGAAATAAACCAAGAGTATGTCTCATAATTTGATTCAATCTTGTTCCTTTTTTTAATTCTTCTTTAACATAAGGAATGAGTTGTTCAATTACATCTTGTCTACTTGGAACATCGTCATTATTAAATATTTCTCTTTCAATATCTGCTAATAAATAAGGTGTATGATACGCAGCTCTTCCTATCATTACACCATCTGTTTTTTTTAAATGAGGTTTTATTTCATCCACTGAGATTATTCCTCCATTAATTATGATCTCTTCATTAGGAAAATCTTTTTTTAATTTATAAACATATTCGTATTTTAGAGGAGGAATATTTAAATTTTGTTTAGGTGTAAATTTACCTAACATTGCTTTTCTTGCATGAATGATGAAAGTTTTAACTCCAGTTGCTTTTAAAGTAGAAATAAAACTATGTAAATTTTCATAATCTTCTACATCATCGTAACCAATTCTTGTTTTGATAGTTACTGGTAGTTTTGTAACTGATTGCATTTTACTTAAACAATCTGCCACTAAATTTGGCTCTTTCATTAAACAAGCACCAAATCTATTTTTTTCAACTTTTTTACTAGGACAACCTAAGTTTAGATTAATTTCATCATAACCAAAATCTTCGCCTACTTTAGTGGCTTCAGCTAAAAGTTTTGGAGAAGAGCCTCCTAATTGAAGTGCTACAGGTTTCTCATTAATATTAAACTCCAATAACTTTTTTTTATCTCCTCTATTTATAGCTTCATCGACTACCATCTCAGTGTAAAGAAGAGTGTTTTTGGATATTAATCTTAGAAAAAATCGTTCATGACGATCTGTGCAATCCATCATAGGAGCAACTGATACTTTCCTATTCATGGTATAACTTTATATTATTTTTTTATGAGTTTGAAGCTTCAGTGTCATCTGAAGATACATCTGCTTCTTGATTTTCTGATTCTGATACTTCGTCTAAAGAAACTTCTCCTTGCTCATTCATCGTTTCATCTCCTACTGAATTATCAACTTCTGCTGTAGCTGTTTCAGATAGCTCAGCCAAATCTTCTTTTGTTACTTGAATTTTTTCTGGAGTTTTTCTTGCTCTTTTAGATGGTAAAATTGGAGTACCACTTTTTGAAATTTCACCTTTGTAAAGATTTTCAAAATCATCACCTATTTCTTCATCATCCTCAGCAGTATCGTCAACTTGCTCAACATGTTTTCTAAGTTTGTAAACGGCGCTATCAGTTAAATCTGAAACTTTAATTTTTTCTTCGGCAATTTCTCTTAATGAAATAACTGTATTTTTATCGTTATCTCTATCAATTGTTGGTTCTATTCCTGCATTAAGTTGAGTAGCTCTTTCTTTAGCAACAAGTACTAATTCGTAAGGACTCTCTACTTTATCTATACAGTCTTCTACGGTAACTCTGGCCATGCGCAGTATCTACACAGTGAGTCTTTAAAAATCAAGGGCTATTTTTATAAATAATGTGGATTTAACTTATTTTTAACCAAATAAAGAAGGATAATTGACCCAAAAATATAGGTGCCTGAAACAACTGCTATCTGTTCAATTGAAAAACCAATATCAATCAAAAATCCAAATAAAGCTGTACCAAAAGCAGTCGCAAACACCATTAATGCAGTTGTTAAGGCTTTTATTGATCCAATATATTTAACACCATAAATCTCTGCCCATGTTGAAGAACCAAGAACATTCGCAAGGCCATTAGTTACTCCAAGTAAACCAAAAAATACAAAAGATGATAATGGTGCATTAAAATAGTAAAGAACTACAGTTGAAAAAAAAAGTGGAACATTCATATAAATTAATAATTTTCTACTTGAAAATTTATCAATTAAAAAACCAGATATAAAAAGAGTGATAACCGATAAAATTGAGTAAGCCATAAATGATTGTGCTATCACATAAGGACCCCATTCTTTAGATGAAGATATAAAAGACTGATAAACAAAAGATCCAGTTGCAATCCATGGCATCGCTAACATCGTCATGCAAATAATATAAAATCTATAATCTTTTAAAACTTCAATTCTTTTCCATTGTTTAATTTCTTTATTATTCTCTTCAATTTTAGTTTCTTCTCTAGTATCAAGTTTAACTTCTTTAACTAAAATAAATGTTGCAGCAGGTAAAACTAATATAACTAAAATAGAAATTGAAACCCAAATATCTCTCCATTCTATAAAAGTTAATAAAAAAACAATTAAAACTGGCATTATAAATTCAGCTAACGACAATCCTAACCAACCTGTACTTAAAGCCCTACCTCTATTTTTTTCAAAAAAACGAGATATGGTTGTTGTTGCTGTATGACTTGATAAACCTTGTCCAGCTAATCGCATTAAAAAAATTCCTACAAATAAAAAAATAACAGATGAAATTTTTGAAAATATAAAGCAAGAAGCAGATAGAAAAATAATTACATAAGAAGCAAACTTTAATATGTTTACATCATCAATTTTTTTTCCAATCCAAACTAAAACAATACTACTTAGTAAAGTAGCTGATGCATAAATTGAGCCAAATTGTCCATGTGAAATTGATAAGGCATCTCTAATACTAGAATTAAATAGGCCAAGAAAAAAACTCTGTCCAAAACTTGAAAAAAATGTAAAAATAAATCCAAATACAATTACTTTTAAACTTAAACTTTTAAACATAGAAAAAAATTATGACTTGTAATGTTGCTTTCATAGGTCTTGGGGTTATGGGCTACCCAATGGCTGGATATATATCAAAAGCCGGACACAATGTAACTGTTTTTAATAGAACTAAATCTAAAGCTGAAAAATGGATTGGTGAATATAAAGGTAAAATGGCCAATACACCTGCGGAGGCTGCAGATGGTGCCGATTTTATTTTCACATGTGTTGGTAATGATGATGATTTAAGAGAAGTTGCAACTGGAGAAAATGGATTATTTAACACAGCAAAAGCTGGGTCTATTTTTATTGATAACTCAACTGTATCTGCAGAAGTATCAAGAGAATTAAATAAAAAAGCAAATGATAAAGGATTTAGTTTTTTAGATGCCCCTATTTCAGGTGGACAAGCTGGCGCTGAAGGTGGAATACTAACAGTAATGGTTGGTGGAGATGAAGAAGTGTTTAAAAAGGCTGAACCTGTAATTGATTGTTATAGTAAAAAAGTAAAATTAATTGGTCCTTGTGGAAGTGGTCAGTTAACAAAGATGATGAACCAAATGTGTATTGCTGGAACAGTCCAAGGTTTATCTGAAGCAATTAATTTTGGAATAAACGCAGGTTTAGATATGGATAAAGTTATGGAAACAATATCTAAAGGTGCAGCACAATCTTGGCAAATGGAAAATAGATACCGAACTATGACTGATGATAAGTTTGATTATGGTTTTGCTATTGATTGGATGAGAAAAGATCTAAAAATTGCAATCGAGGAAGCAAAAAAAAATGGTTCACCTGTGCCTATAACAGAAATTATTGATGGTTATTATGCTGAGGTTCAAGAAATGGGTGGAAATCGTTGGGATAGCTCAGGTTTGATTGCTAGATTAAAAAAGAAAAAATAATATTTGTGACGGATACAGTTCCTTATTACGAGGACTTTGCAGAGATCAAAAAGAAAATTTGGTCAATGCTGGATAATGCTGTTAAAGACAGAGGTTCTCCTTTTAGAATACCGGTATTTATTTGTGGTGATCAATCAGACTTTGATGGAAGAATTGTAGTCTTAAGAAAATCTGATCAATCAAATAATCTTGTCCAATATCATAGCGATATTAGGTCAGATAAAATTGAAAAGTTAAAAGCAAATAAAAATGCAGCAATGTTATTTTACGATAAAGATGAAAAAATACAGGTTAGATTGAAAGTTGAATGTACGGTTAATCACAATAATGATGTAACAAAAGAATCTTGGTCTAAAACCCAACATATTAGTAGAAAATGTTATTTAGTTGATAATGGTCCAGGAACTGAGTCAGATCTACCAACGTCCGGTCTAAAACCAGAATTAGATAATTTTGATTATACCAAAGAACAAAGCGAAGAGGGTTATAAAAACTTTACTGTTATTCAGTGCAAAATTAAATCTATAGAATGGCTTTATTTAGCAGCTAAAGGCCATCGAAGAGCAAAGTTTAATTTAGAAAATAAAAAAGATACCTGGTTAGTTCCATAGATGGTTACTGGATATATATTTACAGCATTTCTTATAATTTTAGGATTAGCTGTAATGAGATTTGGGAGTATTCATTTTAAAAAATTTAAAGAGGGTAAAACCAAAATTAAATCTAAGTTAAGTGGGCAATTATCTTTCTTAATTTTATTTATAGTAATTATTGGATTGATCATTTATTCGGTGAATGATCTATTATTTAACTAAACCAATTATTCTTTCAAATACCTTTAATAATTATATTTGTACCTTCGGAATTATCTAATCTTATTTGTTTTATTGGTTTGTATTCTTCAGAATTGTACCATTCTAATGCTTTTTCATATGTAGGAAATTTAAGAATAATAATTCTAGGAAAATTTGTTTCACCATCAAAAATTTGAAATTCACCAGCTCTTACTAAAAATTCTCCACCAAATTTTTTTACGAGTGGCGTAACCTTTTCAACATATTCTTTATAATTTTCAGGATTAGTTACTTTTAATTGAGCTATTACGTAGCCTGCTGGCATTTATCTCCTTTAAAAAATTGATTTCGAATATTTTTTCCAGTTATCTTGATAATGTTTTGTGTTCTCAAATACTGCTTTTTTTTCTTCCTCTGAAACTTCTCTAATAACTTTACCTGGTGACCCGACAACCAAAGAGTTATCTGGTATGATTTTATTTTCTGTTATCAAAGCTTTAGCTCCAATAATACAATTCTTTCCAATGTTAGCTTTATTTAAGATAACAGCTCCAATACCAATTAAACTATTATCTCCAATGGTACATCCATGAAGCATAACTAGATGGCCAACTGTAACATTTTTTCCTACTTTTAAAGGACATCCAGGATCTGTGTGTAATACGCTTCCATCTTGTACATTAGATCCTTCACCAATATGAATATTTTCAATATCTCCTCTAAGCACTGCATTAAACCAAATACTTGTATTTTTTTCTAAAGTAACATCTCCAATTATTGTGGCATTAGGAGCTACCCAATTTTCGCCAGAGTTTTTTGGTTTTTTATCTTTTAAATCATAAAACATAATCTATATATTTTACATTATGCCTATACAAACTCCAATATGTGATTTTGGTCAAAAAGCTATTCCATTTGAATTAAAATCTACTGATAATAAAATTCTGTCTTTAAATGATATCAAAGGTGAAAATGGAACTTTGATAATGTTCATTTGCAATCATTGTCCATATGTAAAAGCTATTACAAAAGAATTAGTTGAAGATTGTAGTGAATTGAAAAAAATTGGTATCAACTCAGTTGCTATCTGCTCAAATGACTTTGTTAATTATCCAGACGACTCATTTGATAACATGATCAAGTTTTCAAATGAAAATCATTTCAATTTTCCTTATTTACATGACGAAACTCAAGAAATTGCTAAAGCATATGATGCTGTATGTACTCCAGATTTCTTTGGCTACAATAAAAATCTAGAACTTCAATACAGAGGACGATTAAGAGAACTTAAAAAGTTTATTCCAGTTAAAGACGGAGAAAGTGATCTGCTGACAGCTATGAGACAAATAGCTGAAACTGGAAAAGGTCCTGAAGATCAAATACCAAGCGCAGGCTGTGGTATTAAATGGAAGTATGATTAATGTATCTAATTGTAACTAGATCATTCCCACCTGAGCTTGGTGGTATGCAAAATCTAATGTGGGGCCTTTCAAGAGAACTATCTAAAAACTTTATGATAAAAGTTTTTGCAGATCATTTAGAAGGTCACAAAGATTTTGATGAACAAGCTTCTTTTTCTATCGAAAGAGTTGGTGGAATTAAACTACTTAGAAAATATAGAAAAGCACAATTAATTAATGAATATATCAAAGAAAATAAAGTAGATGGTATTATTGCTGATCATTGGAAAAGTTTAGAACTTATTAAAACTTCTAAGAAAAAATACTGTTTAATTCATAGTAAAGAAATCAACCATCCCAAAGGTTCTAGTCAAAATAAAAGAGTGGTTAGTGTTTTAAATAATGTTGAAAAAGTTATAGCAAATTCTCAGTTTACAAAAAATCTAGCAATAGAACTTGGTGTTAATGCAAATAAAGTAATTGTAATAAATCCAGGTGTGGATCCTGCTGAAGAATTAAATAAAAAAACTTTAGATAAAGTTGAAAGTATACTTAAAGTTAAAAATCCAAGACTAATTACGGTTTCAAGATTTGATAAGCGTAAAAATCATGAAAAAATAGTTATGGCTTTGAGAAATTTGAAACAAATATATCCTGACATTGTTTACATTTGTGTTGGATATGGAGAAGAAGAAGAAAATATTAAAAAGCTAGTAAAAGAGTTAGATCTTGAAGCTCAAGTTATGTTTTTTAAAGATATTAGTAATGATTTAAAAAATGCTTTAGTTTCAAAATCAAATATCTTTGTAATGCCATCCATAATCCATAAAAAATCAGTTGAGGGTTTTGGTATAGCTTATGTTGAAGCTGCACAATACGGTATTCCATCAATTGGAGGCAAAGATGGTGGTGCCGCAGATGCAATTAATCATGAAAAAACTGGTTTAATATGTGATGGAAATAGTCTCGATGATATTTACTCTTCTATTAACTCATTGTTGGAAAATAAAAAATATTTAGAGCTTGGGAAAAATGCAAAAGAATTTGTGAATAAATTTCAGTGGTCAAAAATAATTGAAGAATACAAAAAGATACTAAATTGATTTCAAATAATAAATTAGCAATTTTTTTAATTATAATTTCAGTTTTTTGTGGAACATTAATGCTAACTTTTTTAAAATTAGCACAAGAAGAAGTTAATGTTTATGTTGCAGGTTTTTTTAGATTTTTATTTGGTTTCCTAATTATTTTTCCTTATATGTTAAAATCTAAATTTACAGTCTTTAAAACAAATCATCATAAAAAACATTTTTTAAGAGCAGTTTTAAATTTACCTTCAATGTTATTATATTTTTCAGCTTTAGTAATGATGCCTATTGAAAAAGCTACAGCTATATCTTTTGTGGTTCCTTTCATAGTAACAATATTGGCAGTTTTATTTCTAGGAGAAAAAATTTACATATATAGAAGTTTTGCATTGGTTTTAGGATTTATAGGAATGTTAATAATTTTAAGACCAGGAATAATTGAAATCTCTCTTGGAGTTTATATGGCACTGGCATCGTCTTTTATGTGGTCAATAGTGATTATAATTACAAAAACTATCGCAAAAGATGATAGTTCGATTACGATTTTATCTTATGGATACACTTATATGACAATTTTTAGTTTCATCATTGCGTTGTTTTATTGGCAAACACCTAGTTTTCAAACTTTGATTTATTTATTTTTTGCAGGTTTATTTGGTACATTGTTACATCTTTGCATAAATCACGCATACAAATTAGTAGATGTTAGTATGACACAACCATACTCGTTTCTAAGTTTAGTGTTTGCTTCTTTAATTGGATATTATGTTTTTAGTGAAACACCTGATGTCTTCACTTGGATTGGTGCTAGTGTTATATTTTTAGGTGTTTTAATCATGTCATATCGTGAAATGAAGCTTGATAAAGAAATTATTAGAAAACGTATAGATATTAAATCTTAATTTTTCTTCTTAAAAGTTTTGTAAATATGCCAAACTACAATTAAAATTGTAGTAGCTAAGATACATGCAGTTAAAGTTCTATCCCACAAAAATTCCCAAGAACCATTACTTAATAATAAAGATCTTCTCAAGTTTTCTTCCATCAATCCACCAAGTACAAAAGCTAATATCAAAGGTGGCATCGGAAAATCATATAATCTTAAAAAGGTAGCTACTACAGCTATTCCAATCATTAAATAAATATCGAAATTATTAAACGACATTACATAAATCCCAGTAACAGAGAAAAATAAAATTAAAGGAATTAAATAATTTTTAGGAACAGCAAGAATTCTAGCTATATAAGGAATGAGTGGTAAGTTTAATATAAGAAGAATTACCATTCCAATATACATAGACATAATTATTGACCAAAAAATCTCTGGATTAGTCATGTAAAGTCTAGGACCAGGCTGAACACCAAATCCTAAAAGTGCACCTAGCATTACCGCGGTTGTTCCACTTCCAGGAATTCCCAAAGTAAGCATTGGCACAAAAGAACCTGAGCAAGCTGCATTATTTGCAGTTTCTGGTGCAGATAAACCATTTACACTTCCTTTACCAAATTTTTCTTTTTCTTCGTCACTAACTACGTTTCTTTCCATTCCATAAGCTAAAAATGATGCAATTGTTGCACCAGCTCCAGGTAAAACACCAATTAAAAAACCAATTACAGATGATCTTGGAATTGTTTTGTACATTTTGGTTCGTTCTTCTTTATTAATTTTAATTGAGCCTAATTCAGTTAAAGAAACTTGTTTAGCGGCACTGGTTGGATCATTTCTTTTTAAAATAATTGTTAATGCTTCGCTCATTGCAAATGTTGCCATCACAACAAGTACAAAGCTAATACCATCCGTTAAGTTCATATTATTAAATGTAAATCTTGTAATATCAGACAAACTGTCTTGACCAACAGATGCTAACATTAATCCTAGAACTACCATCATCATTGCTTTTAAAAATTGTCCTTTAGATGAAAAAGCAGCTATTGCTGTCAAACCTAAAATCATTAAGGCAAAATAATCTGGCGATCTAAAAGATAAACTTACTTTTGATAAACTTGGTGCCATAAATAATAAATAAATTGCAGATAATGTTCCACCTGCAAACGAACTCCATGCAGCAATCGCTAAAGCCTTACCCGCCTTACCTTGTTGTGCCATAGGATAACCATCAAATGAAGTGGCAACTGTTCCAGGAACACCTGGTGCATTTAACAATATAGAAGAAGTAGAACCACCAAATACTGCTCCATAATAAACGCCAGCCATCAAAATTAATCCTGTTGCAGGATCAAAACCATAAGTGATAGGTATCATTAGTGCAATTGCAGTCATAGGACCAAGACCAGGAAGCATTCCAATGATTGTTCCAAAAAAACAACCAACCATAACCATTAATATATTTTGAAAAGTAAGTGCTGTTGTTAATCCAATTAATATTCCTTCAATCATCCCATAACTCCAATTGACTGTAAGAATGGATCTCTCAAATATATATCAAGAATGCCGTGTAGGAGATACATAAAGGCAGCAACAAATGGAAAGGATAATAAAAACATTAAAATCCATCTTCGTTCTCCTAAAAAATAATATGACACAAATAAAAATAAAGACGTAGTTAAAAAATATCCAACTTTTAAAATTGTAGCTCCATAAATAATTGCAATCAGTATAAGAATGCCTGTTTTTTTATACTCTAAGCTTTTATGTTCTACTTTAATTGTATTTGGATCTGGTAGAATAAGTTTTAATCCAGAAAAAAATAATCCTGCATAACCTAAATAAATTGGAAATGTTCGTGCATTAAACGGTGCATTTTCATCAAATGCAAATACTTGAATCTGGTAAGCAGTATATAAATAAAATGCTGAAAAAATAAAAAAGAGCAGTGATATAATTTTTGTAGTATTTATATTCACTGCTCTTTTTTCAAATAATCCTAAGGATTATATAACTCCTAGTTTTTTCATAAGAGCTGTCATTTCTTGAGTTTGTTTTTCTAAGAAAGAAACAAACTTGCCTTCTGGATTATAAATATTAACCCAAGCATTTCTTGCTCTGACAGTTTCCCATTCAGGAGTTTTTTGTACATCGCCAAGCATTTTTGCAATAGCTGATCTATCAGCATTGCTCATACCTGGAGGGCCAAAGAAACCTCTCCAGTTAACGAATTGTACATCATATCCTTGTTCTTTAAGAGTTGGTGCATCTGGTGCATCAGAAACTCTTGAAGGAGCAGTAATACCAATAATTCTCACTTGGTCTCTTGCACCCATCAATTCACCTAGACCAGTTGAAATGATTTGAGTTTCTCCAGATAAAAGTCCAGCCAAAGCTTTTCCGCCAGCATCATAAGGAATGTATTGAACAGCATTCGGATCTGCACCTGCAGCTTGGAAAGCTAAAGCACCAATTAAATGGTCCATACTTCCTCTTACTGATCCTCCAGCCATTTTAACTGAATTTGGATCTTTTTTATATGCATCGACTACATCTTTAAAATTTTTAAAAGATGAGCTTTTTGCAACTGCGATAGCACCGTAGTCACCAATTACACCAGCGATTGGCACAACATCTTTATAAGATAAAGTTCCACTTCCTTTTACATAACCTTTGTGTCTAGTAATTGATCTTAATACTAATGGTGTTGATTGAACTAAAACTGTATTAGCAGGTTTAGTATTGATCATATAAGCTAACGCTTTACCACCACCACCACCTGACATATTTTCAAATGATGCACTACTTAACATTCCAGCTTTTGTTAAAGCTTCTCCAGTACCTCTAGCGGTTCCATCCCAACCACCACCAGCACCACCACCAATTACAAAGTGCAATTTGTCAATTGCTACTGAGCTTGTAGTTGTTGCTGAGAATAATAGGATTGCTGAGAATAATACTGAAACTATTTTTTTTAAGTTTTTCATTATTTATCCCTCTCTAATTTAAAAACGTTAGTTAATTATAGTCTTAATGATTATTCAACCTATAATTAAGTAACACAACTTTTAATTGAAACTATTTTAGCAAAAAAAATATCAATCTAATATGATGTTTTATTTTTTTTACAGATTAAAGTTTCACTTAATTCACTAGTTTTAATTTCTTTTTTCTTATCTTTTAAAAAGTTGATGATAGAAGCTTAATGAATGATTAAACATCAAATCAAATCTTATCTTGAAAATACTAAACAAGTATTTTCAATTAAATTTATTTCTGTTCTGATAATTTCTTTTCCTAGCGCAATTATTGCCGACTATTTTAATATTCCTCTAGCTTGGTTTTTAGGCCCTATGATTATCACCTCAATTGCTGCTCTATCAGGTCTAAAAATCTTGATGCCTAAAATTATATTAAGTTTTATCTTGATAATTTTAGGTTTGCATATTGGAAATTACATAGACCAAAATCTATTCAATCAAATGCTTGATTGGATTTGGACTTCATTAATCATGTTAATCTACATAATAATTTGTATTTTAGTTGTTGCTAAATACCTTCAAAAATTTGCAAGTTATGGGGAAAAAGCCTCAATCTTTTCAGCAGCTCCTGGCGCATTGGGTCCTTTAATGATTTTAGCTGAAAATGAAAAAACAGATTTATCCCAAGTTGCAACTTCTCACTTAATTAGATTAATCATCATTATTACTGTCATTCCATTTATTGTAGTTAATAATACTGACAGCAATGTTTTGTTAAATGATGACTTCAATTATTTGGCTCAAAATCATTTAAATTTAATTTTACTTATTATTGCATCTTTGTTTTTTATTTTTGTTTTTGATAAAATTAGAATTCCTGCAGCTTTACTATCTGGAACATTGTTTGCGAGTGGTTTGTTACAAATTACAGATATAGCATCATATAAATTACCAGATGAAACAGTAAATTTTTGTCTACTAATTCTTGGTTCTTCAGTTGGTTGTAGGTTTGCTGAAAAAACTGTTCAAGAGATAGCTAATAATTCTCTTCATAGTATTGTAGCTACTACTATTTTGGTAGTATTAGGTTTATTTGCAGCCTATGTTGCAACATTTTTTGTTGAAACAAATATTTTAACTTTAATTTTATCTTTTAGCCCTGGAGGAATTTATGAGGTAGCAGTTATAGCAATTGCTTTTGATTTAGACCCAGACTTTGTTGCTTTTCACCATATAATTAGATTACTTTTCATACTTTTCACAGTTCCTGTATTTTTAAGAGTTATTGAAAAAATTAAGAAATAATTTCAGAAAGTCTTTCAAAAACTTTTTCTGCTGATAGCTTAGATAATTCAGGGGCTTGTATTGCTTTAAAATTTTCTCTTTCAATACTTACTTTAAAAGGAGTTGTGTGAGATCCAAATAAAGCAATTCCTTTTGATCCTAAATGTGCTGTCATATGTGCTGGTCCAGTATCATTTGCAACAACAAATGAACTATCTTTAATTAATGTTGCTAATTGAGAAATGTCTAAAGCTTTACCATTATCTAAAACGCAGAGTGCATTAATATTTGATGCTTCTTTAATTTCACTCGGTCCAGGTGCAATTACTACTTTAAATTTGTTTTCTGATTTTTCATTAATCATAGAAATTAACTCATTATAATAAGGCCATTTCTTTGAGGTTAAATGAGGCGAACAAAATGGAAAAAGAAGAATATATTTGTCTAATTGATGGTGATTTTTTATTTGAGATATGTCTGTTGTGCTCCATGAAAAATCAGGATTTAAAGTATGATTTGTATTTACACCTGAACTTTTTAATTGATAATCAAATCTAGATAGAACAGAGTCTTTATCAAAATCTTGTTTTGTAGTTCCTTCAGGTAATGTTGTATCAGTAGATGACCAGGTATCTTTGGTTGCTTTTGGAAATAAAATTTTTTTATAAAAAGCTGTTCTACTTGAATTCTGTAGATCGTAAACTTTAGAAAAATTATACTTTTTTATATTTTTCATTAACGAATATAAATAAATCAGGTTTAGTCTTGATAACCGCTTATCTAAAATAACATCAGAAATATGTGGATTTTTTTTAAATAAATTAAAGTATGGTTTAGTTGTGAGCAAATAAATTTCATCTCCTTTATGATTCTCAGAAATATCTTGAATTGCACCACAAGCTTGAGCTATATCACCCAAAGATCCATGTTTAATGATTAAAATATTAGACATATTTTTAACAATTTAACATAGTATAAAATTTAATGAATAAAATTATAGTAGAAGTATCGGTAGGTGAGCTTTTAGACAAAATTTCAATCTTAGAAATAAAAAAAGAAAAAATTAAAGATCCTGAAAAACTAAAATTTATATCGAATGAACATTCGATTCTTAAAGATCAGTTAGAAAAAAATGTTAAATCTGATGATAAACTAAATAAATTATTCCAAGATTTAAAAGAAATTAATGCTAAACTTTGGGTTATTGAGGATGACAAAAGAGATTGTGAAAAAAATAAAGACTTTGGGGATAAATTTATAAAATTATCTAGAAATGTCCATTTTTTGAATGATGACCGTGCAAAAATTAAATTAGAAATGAATAATCACACTGGATCAAGTATTAAAGAAATTAAAGAGTATACTAGCTACTAAAAACTTTAGGAAACCAATCATCTCTCATCAAATCTCCTGTTTTTAAATTTATTCCATCAAATGGAGGTGAAGTTGGTCCGCCTCTATCAATATACTTTACATCGTCTCCTATAAATCGCATCGAAAATGCTCTCCGTGAATTAGGAGAATTGTTTCCTGTTGAACCATGTACAGTTTTAAAATTAAATAAAACAGCATCTCCTAAACTTAATTCCGGAATTAAAATATTTTTTTCAAATTCTTTTGAAGGAGGTAAATCCATAAAAGTACTATCATCATCATACCAAGATTGGTTATTTGACCATTTTGTAGGTTTAATTAACTTTGACCATTTGTGAGAAGCTAAAATTAATTTAAGATTATTTTTATGATCAACCTCATCTAATGGAATCCAAAAACTTCCTGTATCATTGCCATCAACACAATAATAAGGCATATCTTGATGCCATGGTGTTTCCTTATGAGTACCTGGATCCTTTATGAAAATATGTTCATGAAAAATTTGGGTAGATTTAGAATTAGTTGCCTCTGCAACTATTTGAGCTCCAGGTGAATTATATAAACAATCCTTAAATTCCTCTATCCTTTCCCAATTACAATAATCCTCAAAAAATCTTCCATTATCATTAGTTACATTTTCTCTTCCGTGTTTACTTGGACTATCTAATACTTTTTGAAATCCTTTTCTAAGTGGCTCAATCCAATCTTTAAATAATTCTTTAATTATTATTACTCCATCATTTTGATAATCATTAATTTGTTTCTCTGATAAAAACATTATTATTATTGAAAGCTGTACTTTTTCTCTAAATATTTAATCACATTATGAATGATAAAAGTCATGAACAAATAAATTCCACCAGCAACAATGAATACCTCTATTGGTTTAAAAGTTGTAGAAATTATATATTTTGCAACACCTGTTAAATCCATCAAGGTTACTGTGCTTGCTAACGAAGTGCCTTTCATCATCAATATGATTTCATTTCCGTATGCTGGGAGTGATTGTCGAATAGCAATTGGAATTTGAATTTTATAAAAAATTATTTTGTTTGATATTCCTAAGCTTTTTCCAGCTTCTATAATGCCTGGTTTTATTGTTTGAAATGCTGATCTTAAAATTTCAGAGGTATATGCACCAGTATTTAAAGTAAAAGCTATTATTGCGCACCAATAAGGTTCTTTTAAAATTACCCATAGAAATGTTGTTCTTAAATATTCGATTTGTCCTAATCCAAAATAAATAATGAAAATTTGAACTAATAAAGGTGTTCCTCTAAATATATATGAATATCCATAAGCAAATTTATTAATGAATTTATTTTTGTTTAATCTTAAAATTGCAAAGAAAAGACCTAGGAATAATCCAAAAAATAATGATGCAGACAATAATTTTAAAGTTACTACTGTTGCTCCTAAAAGTTTAGGGAAACTGGTGATCATTAAATCAAAATCCATTAATACCCCCTGCTATACCTAAGTTCTAACTTGTTAATTAATTTCATACTCACATAAGTAAGCAATAGATATAAAACTGCTGCGAAAGAATAAAAGAACAGTGGATCTCTTGTTGATCCTGCCGCAATATAGGATTGTCTCATTATTTCAACTAATCCTGTTACTGAAATAAGAGATGTATCTTTTAATGTTATTTGCCAAACATTACTTAAATTTGGAATAGCTAACCTTAGCATTTGAGGTAAAATTATTTTATAGAACTGCCCAAACTTATTTATTCCAAGAACTTTTGCAGCTTCAAATTGACCTTTATCTATAGATTGAATTGCTCCTCTAAATACTTCTGTAGAATAAGCGCCAGAAATAATACCAATTGCCATTGAACCAGTAATAAATGCATTAATTTCTATATATTCATAATAACCAAAGATTGACGCTACATACATTATGGCTCCACTGCCACCAAAAA
>CACJIB010000010.1 GCA_902593405.1 uncultured Pelagibacteraceae bacterium
GACTTATATTACAATTTATTATTTTAACATATTTTGTTTTGAGTTTAAAAATCGAGGTATTTCCAACTAGAATAGATTTTATTGATAATAATTTTCAAAATACTTATTTAAGTTATTTTTTCACTGTATTTTGTTTGCTAATTTTAATTAATGGTTCAAATTTTATAGACGGTTTAAATGGTCTTCTATTAGGTTATTTAATTTTGATATTATTTTTCATAATTAAATTAGACATGGCAAGCTATATTGATACTAATAATTTAAAATTTAATTATTTTATACTTCTACTTTTATTTATACTTGTTTTAAATTTCTTAAATCTGTTATTTTTAGGTGATAGCGGCTCATATTCAATCTCATTCATTGTAGGATATTTTTTAATAATTATTTATAATAAAGCTAATTTTGTATCTCCTTATTTTATTATTTTACTTTTATGGTATCCATGCTTTGAAAATTTGTTTTCAATAATAAGAAAAAATGTTTACAAAAATGATCCATTGAAAGCTGACAATAAACATTTACATCATTATTTATATATTTTTCTAAAAAGTAAATTTAAAATCTCAAATTTAATCGCAAATAATCTGACAAGCATATTTATTAATTTATTTAATTTAATAATTTTTTACATTGGATCTAAATACAATACCTTAACATATGTACAGTTTGTGCTAATTTTTATTTGTATTACTTTTTATTTGACTGTTTATTTTCTTTTTAAAAAGAAGGTAAATTCACAAAAAAAAAATATTCTTTAGTTAATGTAAGATTTTATACTTTCCTTCAAACTAAAACTTATGTTTTTATTTAAAAATTTTTTTAATTTTTTGATGTTTGCTTTTGTCGTTATTAATTCTTTTTTATTAATTTCTTTATAATTAATTTTAATCTTTTTTTTAGTTAATTTTTCAAAATGGTTAATTATTTTATCAATAGGCGTAGCTACTCCTGATCCAACATTAAAAAATTTTGTACCTAATTTTTTTTTTTTGATTTTTTTAATAAATTTTTCAATTATACTGCAAACAATTTTAATATCTATAAAATCTCTTGAAGGGAATATTTTTTTATTTTTTATTTTAAAATATCTGAGTTGAACTTCTTGATTATTTTTTAATTTTTCCTGTATTTGAAACATTATTCGCTGGTATTTTTTTTCTTTAAACTTAAATGGTTTAAATAGTTTGTTGTATAAGCCTATAACATTAAATAATCTTAAGATAATCAAATTTTTGAAATTCTTTCTCTTTAAAAAATTTTCAATAATAATTTTATTTTTTCCATAATAATTTTTTGACTTAATTTTATCGTTTTCAGAAAAAATTTTTTTTTCTTCATAAACGTTTGAAGATGATAGAAAAATGAAATTTTCTATTCTTTTTAATTTACATAAATTAATAAATTCTTTTGTTTTTTTTATATTATTTAAAAAATACTTATTTCTATTTTTCTCACCATCTAATACGTATGAACTTGCAGCTGCATGTATTACTAAATCAATATTAAAATATTTAAAAATTTTATAAATTTTTTTCTTATCTGAAATATCTATTTTAAAGTGTTTATTTTTGTTTTTGACATTACTTTTGTATGAATATGATAAATTATCAATACCAATATAATTTATTTTTTTTTGCTCAAAAAATTTAGATATATGGGATCCTATATATCCTGTACTGCCTGTTATTAAGATCATAATATATTTAATACACAATTAATGTTTAAAAGCGTGATTTAAAAATAAAAATTTAAATTATTTTAACTTTAGTACAATCATTGAAATTAATATTTTTAAACCATCCCTAAATGCATTAACTTTTTTTTTTCCACCTATTCTTTTTCTTTCATTTGCTGGGACTGAAATTAAAGTTAATTTTTTCTTAGCTGCTTTAATTGGTAATTCTACACAAAAACAAAAATCTTTACTTAAAAGATTTAGTTTATTGACCTCTTCAGTTTTGCCAAGAACGTATGTATATAGAATATCTGTAATAGGTAATGAAAAAAAAAATTTGCCAATAAATGAGAAAATTTTATTTCCAACATACGTTATAACTGTATCATCTTCACTATTTGAATTTTTTTCATAACGACTTCCAAATACTAAATCATAGTTTTGGTTTTTTGCTAATTCCAGCATTTGCCCCAATTCATTTGGATGAAAGGATCCATCTGCGTTAAATATACAAAAATAATCTGTTTTAACTGATTTGATACCTTGAATTAATGCATCACCATAACCTTTATTTTTTTGAAATAAAATTTTACAATTAAAATTACTTATCGATTTTATAGTATCTTTATCACTTTCCTCTAAAACTATTGTTATATTTAAATTAAATTTATCAAGTTCTTTTAAAACTGACGGCAATGATTCTTTTTCATATTTAGCTGGTATTACAAGAGTTAAGTTATCCATATATATTTTAAGTTACTAATTAATAAAAAAATAAAAAAATATAAGTAAATTGTAATAAAATTTTTAATTTTTTTTTTCTTTTAATTAAATAAAGAAAAAAATATGATTAATAAAAAAGGGTCAAAATATTTATGGTAAATCGTATATTGAGGATTATTAAACAAAATTAAAACTAAAATTATAAAGTTTTCTTTGTTAATAAATAGATAGGGCAAGAAAATAAGAATTGAAATTAATCCAATAACATAAAAGAAAAAATTATTATTAAATAGAAAATTTGAAATTTTAAAAAATATACCTCCTCCACTATAACTATAATTATAATTAAAAAAATAAACGCATACCGAAAAAAGGATAAGAGAAAAAATTAAATAATCTAATCTATAAACTTTCTCAAACTTAATTATTTTCTCAATTAAAAATGGCAAAAAGTAGAAAAAAATTATCGTAAAGGTAATTAATATGTCATTAAAAATATTATTAAAAAATATTTTTTCTCCTTCATTAAAATTTATAGCTGCTGTTTTATTTAGAAAGTTTATATCTAATACAAAAATGTAATATATTGCAGGTAAAGCAAGAACTAAATTGAGCGAATAAATAATCAACATTTTTTTTGAAAGTACGTTGAAAATTTTGAGATAATTGTACAAAAAAAATAGAGAAAACAATGAAAAATTGGGACTTATATAAGAGCTAATTGCACATGTAAAAATATTTAATAATGCAAAACTAAAATTTAATTTTTGTTTAAATTTAAGATAGTAAATAATACTAAGTGAAAAAAATGTTAAACCTAAAATCCTACTGTCAGGCCAGATCGTTAAACTTCTAAAAGTTGGAGATAAAAAAATTAGTCCTACTAATAATAATAAAATTTTTTTATCAATACTCTCAAATTTTAATTTTAAAATTTGATAAAAAAAATAAGGTAATAACAAGCAGAGATGAAGATGTATAATTCTTATTACCAGGTCGCTTAAATTTAATTTTTCAAATATAGATAAAAATATAATTAATATTGGTGAATGTCGTGTTGAAAAATTGTCATAATTAAATAAAGTTTCTTTGAAATTTATTGAAAAGCTTGAGCTTATAGATTTTTGATTGTTATAATCAGATATTGCTCCACCGGTTGAATTTTCTCCAAAAAAGAAGCTAATTAATAAAGTTAAGTAAAGTGAGAATATAAATAGTATGCCTTTATTTAAATTAAAATAATTGTTATTAAAGATTTTAGATAACATAAAAAATTTATAAACTATTTAATATAAAGTGATAGATCATTTAACATATTTTTTTTATTTGCATGTTTGTTTATTCTCCTCAATAGGATATGGTCTTAAATTTTCAAATATAATTAGTAATAATTTAGTCGATTTAAATTTCGGTTGGTATGGAATTATTGGTTTTTTTTTAATATCAACTTTTTCTATATTTACTTCATTTTTTTTTGCACATAATTATTATCATAATTTAATTATTCACATTATTGGACTGTTTCTTTTCTGCATTTCTTATTTGGAAAACAAGAAAAAAATTGAGTATAAATATTTAATAATTCTATCTCTCTGTTTATTAATTGGAGCTTATGTTTTTAAAAATCACGATGATTTTCCGTATTATCATTTAACTTATGCATTAAATCTTTCCGAAAATAGTTTTATTGTTGGTACTGGAAATTTTAGTCATGGTTTTAGAACGTTTTCAAGTCTATTTTATTACCATTCAACTTTGTATTTACCATTCATTGAGTATTATTTATTTCATATTGGTCCATTCTATATATTAGTTTTTTTTAATTATATTATTATTTATAAATTGATTAATGACATTAGGAGTAACCAATATAATTTAATTAATTATTTTGCACTTCTAAGTCTAATTTTTATAAATATTGTATTTTATAGGATTGGAGAACACGGAACTGATAGATCTTCTCAAATATTATTAATTTTAATTTTTTTGGTATTTATTCAAATTTTAAATTTAAATAATAATAAAAAATTAATATTAACTTATCTATCTTTGTTGACAATTTTAATTACTTTTGCAGCAAGTATGAAAGCAATATATTATCTTTACTTTTTGTTGCTACCAGTAATTTTTTTTAAAAAAAAACTATTTAATGAAGTTCTAAAAAAAAAAAATATTGTTATAATTTCTCTAGTTTCATTCAGTATTTTTTTGAATTTAATAACTAATTATTTAAACACAGGTTGTTTATTATACCCTGCAGAAAAAACATGTTTAATTAAACAGGAATGGTCAATCCCAAGTGACGAAGTAAAACTTATGTCTACACACTATGAGTGGTGGGCTAAAGCAGGTGGTGGGCCAGGTTATTCACATGAATTAACAAAAGATGAATACATAAAAAATTTTATTTGGCTTAATAACTGGATACAAAGGCATTTTTTCAATAAAGTTTCTGATACTCTTTTAGGTACAATTTTTATATGCATCATTGTTATTTTAACATTTTTTTATTTTAAAAGAGGAACGTTAAAAACGACTCAAAATAAAAATATTTTAACTTATTTTTTAATTTTGATATTTTTCATTGAATGGTTTCTTAATCACCCTGCGATGAGATATGGAGGATTTGTTTTGATTGGCTTACCATTAATCCTTTTCTCTTCATCTTTAATAAATAGATTTCTAATCTCAAAAAAAAATCTTAAAAAATTAATAATATTTTTTATAATTTTATCTATTGTTGTATTTAATCTAAGAAATCTTATTAGAATTAATAAAGAAATTAAGATTTATGGTTATGATCCCATTCAAAGTCCATTTTTTTATGTTGATAAAGTAGATTCAAAAATTTCAGCCAGAGATGATGATTTGAGTATATATAAGCCTATAGATAAAATGTGTTGGGCAAGCAAAACCCCTTGTTCATATAACCCTAATTTAAAACTTGGCCACTTTCTTTGGATGAGAATGGTTTCTAGAAAATAATTATATTAATGATAAATCTTATTATAAATTTTATTGATTATTTTGACAAATTAAAAATTTTAAAATTTTTTAAAAAAAATATTCAAAATGAATTTATTAATGTCATAGATATTGGTGGACATAAAGGAGAAACAGTAAAATTTTTTATAAATAATTTTAATATCAATAAAATTTTTGTCTTTGAACCAAATGAAGACCTGTTTGTTAAAATTAAAAAAAATTTTTCTGATAGTAGAATAAAAATATTTAATTATGGTGTTGGTTTTAGAAGAGAAAAAAAAAAATTAAATATAACTTTAGATAGCGCCTCATCTACAATAAATAGAATAAATACAAATACCGAATATTTTAAAAGAAAAAAAAAATTATTAGCTTTCAATCAAAAAAAATCCTTTTTTTTGGGCGTACAGGATATAAATGTAGTAAATCTATCAGAATTTATTTTAAATAATGAAAAAAAGATTGATATTTTAAAAATTGATACTGAAGGTTATGAATATAATATTTTAAGAGGAATTCACAAATTAGATTTTAAGAAAATTAGGTACATATATTTTGAACATCATTATGATTTAATGATAGATAAAAAATATAAATTTCATGACATTAACAAATTATTAAAGGAACATAATTTTTCACTTAAGTATAAATTAAAAATGAAATTTAGAAAATCTTTTGAATATATTTATGAGTCATAATAAAAGTCCATTGATTAGCATAATTATAGTCAATTATAATAATGCAAAATTTTTAAAAAAAAGTCTAAATTCTGCAATTAATCAGACATATAAATTAAAAGAAATTATTGTAGTAGATGACATTTCAAGTGATAGATCCGTAGAAATATTAAAAAGTTATAAAAGTAAAATTAAGTACTTTGTAAATAAAAAAAAAACTAAATATGGATCATATAATCAAATCAATAGTTATTATAAAGGTTTTCAAAAATCTAAAGGAAAATATATTTTTTTTTTAGATAGTGATGATTATTTTGTAAAAAATAAAGTTAAATGTGTAATAAATAAATTTAATGAAAAGTCGTCTAAAAGTGTATTGTTTGATCTGCCAATTATTAAAACAAAAAAAAAATTGATAAAAAATGACTTTGTCCAAAAAAAATTTTATTTAAGTAATTGGCCAAGATTTACACCACAAAGCTGCATTACTGTTGAAAGAAATTATGCAATGAAAATTTTTAAAACAATAAAATTTAAAAAATTTCCAACTATTTGGTTTGATTTTAGAATTGCAACTTTATATTTTCTTAATTTTGGTAATATAGTCATTTTTAGAAAATATTTAACTTATTACAGACAATTGGAAAACTCAGCCTCAAAGAATTTTAAAATATTTTCTATTAATTGGTGGAGAAGAAGAAAAGAAGCTCATAATTTTTATTCATATCTCTCAAAAAAATTAAAAATAAAAAATAGATTAACTTTAGATAAAATAATAACCAGTATTATAAATTTTTTTATTTAAATGAATAAAATTTTAATTATAGGAAAAAAAAGTTTCATTGGCAGTAATTTAAAAAAAATATTGTCAAAAAACTTTTATGTGAAGTGTTTATCATTTGAAGAGGCAATAAAAAAAAAAAACTCTTTCTTTTCAGAATATTCGCACGTTATTAATACTTCGATACATAAAAATTATATTAACAAAAGTTATAAACTGATTTATGATTTAGATAAAAGATTTATTTTAAAATTTAAAAAAATAAACTTTATTTATATTTTTTTAAATACTCGAAAAATTTATTTACCAAAATTTAATGTGAAAGAAAATTCAGTTAAAAGACCAATGTGTTTTTATAGTAAAAATAAATTAAAAACAGAAAAATACTTAAAAAAAAAATTATCAAATAAATTATTGTCACTAAGGGCTGGAAATATACTTGGAAGAAAACTTGTTAAAAATAGTCGTAATAATCATAAGTTATTTTTTGATAATTATTTAATTTTACGAAAAAATAATAAAAAAGTAGTTGTAGATAATGACTTTAAAGATTTTCTAACAATAATTCAATTTAGTAGAATCGTTGCCATTCTAATAAAAAGAAATATTAATGGAATATTTAATGTTTCAATATCAGAAAAGATATATCTATCTGACATATTAAAATGGATAGATAAAGAATTTTATAAGAAAATAGAATTTACAAATTATAGAAAAGACTCTTTTACACTATCTAATAAAAAACTTTTAAAAAAAATAGAAAAAAAACCTCTTAAAAGTGAACTGGTAAAATTTTGTAAAAATATTTTTAATTAAATTTTATATTACTTTACTGACAATAATTAATAGTCTATTAAGTTGATACATGAAAAAAAAGGTTGCTCTTATTTTTGGAATAACTGGTCAGGATGGATCCTATCTTGCTGAATTTTTAATAAAAAAAAAATATATTGTACACGGAGTTAAAAGAAGATCTTCAAGTATAAATACAAATCGTATTGATCATATTTATCAAGACCCTCATGAAAAAAATTATAATTTTAGACTTCATTATGGTGATATTACGGACTCTTTATCAGTTTCAAATATAATCAGAAAAACTAAACCTGATGAAATTTACAATTTAGCTGCACAGTCTCACGTAGCAGTTTCATTTGAAGTCCCTGAATACACCGCTAATGCTGATGCCCTTGGAGCTTTAAGAATATTAGAGGCTATTAAATTTCACAAGCTGCATAAAACAAAATTTTACCAAGCTGGAACATCAGAATTATATGGCAATGTTCAATCTATACCACAAAATGAGAAAACGCCATTTTATCCACTTAGTCCATACGGAGTTGCAAAGTTGTATGCTCATTGGATAACAAAAAATTATAGAGAGGCGTATAATATTTTCGCATGTAATGGTATTCTTTTTAATCATGAAAGTCCAAGACGAGGTGAAACTTTTGTTACTAAAAAAATTGTTTCAGCTCTATGTAAAATAAAATTTAAAAAACAAGATAAACTTTTCTTGGGAAATCTAGATGCAAAAAGAGATTGGGGTCATGCAAGAGATTACTGCGTAGCAATGTGGAAAATTTTACAACAAAAAAAACCAAATGATTATGTTATTGCTACAGGAAAACAACATTCAATTAAACAATTTATTAATATGACAGCTAAAAGATTAAAAATGAAAATAAAATGGATTGGGAAAGGAATAAAAGAAAAAGGTATTGATGAAAATGGCAATATTATAATTGAATGTGATAAAAATTATTTTAGACCACTAGATGTAAACACATTATTAGGTGATGCTCGAAGAGCAAGAAAAGAGCTAAAATGGTCTCCAAAGGTAAATATTAGTAGTTTGATTGATGAAATGGTAAAATTTGAAATTAAGTCCATTAATGCAAATCAATAAAAATAATAGAATATTTGTTGCTGGTCATAAAGGAATGGTTGGTGCAGCTGTTGTAAAATATTTAAAAAAAAAAAATTACAAAAACATAATCACAGAAGACAAAAAAAAACTTAATCTTTTAGATCAAAACAAAACAGAAAAATATTTGAAAAAAACTAAGCCAGATTGCGTAATAATAGCTGCAGCTAGAGTTGGTGGTATAGTGGCCAATAATAAATACAAAGCAAATTTTATTTATGAGAACATTATGATACAAACAAATTTAATTCATTCTTCTTATTTAGCAGGTGTGAAAAATTTAATTTTTCTTGGTTCAAGTTGTATTTACCCAAAATTTTCTAAACAACCTATTAATGAAGATCAGCTTTTAGCTGGAAAACTTGAGGAAACCAATGATGCTTATGCAATAGCAAAAATAGCAGGAATTAAAATGTGTGAAGCGTATAATAAACAATATAAATTAAACTATTTGTGTTTAATGCCAACTAATCTTTACGGTCCTAATGATAATTATAATTTAGTAACTTCTCATTTTTATCCAGCATTAATTAAAAAAATATACGATGCAAAAATTAATAATAAAAAATATTTATCAATTTGGGGTAATGGAAAATCAAAAAGAGAATTAATGTATGTAGATGACTTAGCAGATGCTTGTGAATTTTTTTTAAGAAAAAAAACAAAACACACATTAATTAATATTGGATCAGGTATTGAAAAAACAATCGAGGGTTATGCAAAATTTTTGATGAAAAAATTTCAAATAAAATTAAAAATTAAGAAAGATTTATCGAAACCTAACGGAACGCCTAGAAAAATACTAAATTCTAAGTTAGCATTAAATTATGGCTGGAAATCAAAAGTAGATTTAAATGCTGGATTTAATCTAACATTTAAGGATTTTTTAAAAAAAAATAGAATATGAAGAACATAATTGTTGTAACAGGAGGCTGTGGTTTTGTAGGTAAAAACTTAATTGAATTTTTAATTCAAAAAACCAAATTTAAAATTATTAGTCTCGATGATTACTCTTCTGGTTTCAAGTTAAATCACATAAAAAGTAAAAGAGTAACTTATATTAAAGGTCATACCAAGAATATTTCAAAAATTTTGAGCAAATATAAATCTAAAATTGAAAGCATTTTTCACTTTGGAGAATTCTCAAGAATATATCAAAGTTTTTTGCAAATGAATAAATGTATTCAATCAAATTCAATTGGTTCACATGCAGTATTTGATTTTTGTCTAAAAAATGAAATAAAATTGATTTACTCAGCAACTTCAGCATCTTTAGGTAATAAAGGTAAAGATAAAGATTTATCACCATATGCATTTACTAAAGCAAAAAATTTAGAATTATTAAAAAATTTAAAAAAATGGTTTAATTTTAAATATGAAGTAATTTTTTTTTATAATGTTTATGGACCTTATCAAATTAAAAAAGGAAGTATGGCAACTGTAATAGGAATTTTTGAGGAGCATTACATAAATAACAAACCTTTACCAGTTGTGCGTCCAGGGACACAATCAAGAAGATTTACACATATAAATGATACAATAAAAATTTGTTACAAAGCATGGAAAGATAATAAGTGTAGATTTTATAGTATTTCAAATAAAGAAAGTTATACGATCATAGAAATAGCTAAGTTGTTTAAATCTAAAATAAAATTTATGCCATCTAGAAAAGGAGAAAGATATGCTTCGGCACTTACTAATTTGGCTTTATCAAACAAAATATATAGAAATTATGGCAAGATAAGTTTGAAGAGCTATATTAAAAATTTCATAAAAACATATGAATAACAAGTTTTTTTCTTAATCATTTTGAGAAAAGTTAGTTTACAACACATATTATTTATGTATAAACCACCTTGCCGGTAATTATTGCGAAAGTGTTATACCCGATTCCATTCCGAACTCGGAAGTCAAGCCTTTCAGCGCCGATGGTACTTTGTCTTAAGACATGGGAGAGTAGGTCGTTGCCGGCATTAAATATTTATGAAAATTAAAAGCTCATTAAAATCTATTAAAAAAAGAGATTTGAACTCTAAATTAGTTAGAAGAAGAGGCAGAGTTTACGTCATTAATAAAACAAACCCAAAGTTTAAAGCAAGACAGAAATAATTTTTATGGATAACGATAACCATAAGAATACCTGGAATAATTTTACAAAATTTGTTCTGTGGGGAACTGTCGCTGTTATTCTTGTTTTAGTATTAATGGCAATTTTCTTGTTGTAAGATTTCAATAATGAAAATTGGCTCTATTTTAGAAAATCAAAAATTTGAGAAGAGAATAGCTATAACACCAGAAATTGTTAAAAAATATATTTCTCTTGGATTTGAAGTTTGTTTAATTGAAAATTATGGTTCTCATTTGGGTATTAGTGATGAGCAATATATAGAAATGGGTGTTAAAATTTCTAAAGATGAAAAAGAGATTATAAATTCATCAGATATTATTGTTCAGCTTGGAATGTTATCTGAGGATAAAAGTTCAAACATCAATGAAAATCAAATATTAATCGGAATTTTAAATCCATACAATAATAAAGAAAAATTAGAAAATTTAGCAAAAAAAAAAATTAATCTTTTTTCACTTGAATTGCTTCCAAGAATTACAAGAGCTCAGTCTATGGATATTTTGTCTTCTCAAGCAAATCTTGCTGGCTATAAGGCAGTTATTGAGTCTTTCGCAAATTTTGAAAAAGCGATACCAATGATGATGACAGCTGCAGGTACAGTTCCAGCTGCAAAAGTTTTGATTGTAGGTGCAGGTGTTGCTGGACTTCAGGCAATTGCAACAGCAAAAAGAATGGGTGCTATTGTTTTTGCTACTGACGTTAGGATGGCTTCTAAAGAGCAAGTTGAAAGCTTAGGCGGTAAATTCTTAACTGTTGAAGGTTCAGAAAATTTGGAAACCGAAGGCGGATATGCAAAAGAAGCTTCAGAAGATTTTAAAAAAAAACAAGAACAGCTTTTATCAGAAACTTTAAAAAAAATTGATATTGTAATCTGCACAGCTTTAATACCTGGAAAAAAAGCACCATTAATAATTAAAGACTACATGGTAAATAACATGCAATCAGGATCTGTAATTTACGACTTAGCAGCAATTCAGGGAGGAAATACCTCATTTACTGAAGTAGATAAAATTATTGAAATAAATGGGGTCAAAATAATGGGCGAAAGCAACATTTTGAATAAATTACCAGTTTCTGCCTCAAGCTTATATGCAAAGAATTTATTCAATTTTGTTGATAATTTATTCGACAAAAAGAATAAAAAAATAAATATTAATTTAGAAGATGAAATTATAGAAAAGACATTAATTAAATAAACCATGGAAATAGATCCTTTAATATTTAGATTAAGTATTTTTATCCTTTCAATATTTGTGGGATATTATGTGGTATGGAGTGTTACACCGTCATTACATACACCGTTAATGTCTGTAACTAATGCAATTTCCTCAGTTATAATTGTTGGAGCTATTATTGCTGGTTTGTCGGGAAATTCTGATAGTGTTTTTAACACCTCAAATATATTCGGCTTTTTAGCAATAGCATTGGCGGCAGTTAATATTTTTGGAGGCTTTCTTGTTACTCAAAGGATGCTGGCAATGTATAAAAAAAAGAAAAAAGATAAACAATGATCTCAGCAAACTTATCAGCAATTTTTTACTTAGTTTCAGGAGTATTATTCATTCTTGCTCTTCGGGGCTTGTCTTCACCCGAAACATCGAGACAGGGTAATTTTTTTGGAATTTTAGGTATGTTTATTGCTGTAACGGTAACATTTTTATCTACAGGCAATTTTTCTGCAGGATTTATATATGTACTAATATTTATTTTTTTAGGTGGATCAATTGGTGCCTTTATTGCTTATAAGATACCAATGACTGCTATGCCAGAATTAGTTGCTGGCTTTCATAGTCTAGTTGGATTATCAGCTGTGTTCGTTGCAATTTCTGCTTTTTTAAATCCTGAAGCGTTTAATCTAGGTACACCAGGAAATATAAAACTTGGTAGCTTGATTGAAATGTCTATAGGAGCTGCGGTAGGAGCAGTAACATTTTCAGGCTCAGTAATTGCTTTTTTGAAATTACAAGGAATTATGTCTGGTTCGCCAATTACTTTTAAAGGTCAACACCCATTAAATGCGATAATTTTAATCTCTATAATCGTAATAATTTATTTTCTATGTTCAACTCAATCGTCTAATTTATTTTGGATACTTTTAGTAATTTCTTTCTTAATTGGCTTTCTTCTAATTATTCCAATTGGTGGAGCAGATATGCCAGTAGTAATTTCTATGCTTAACTCATATTCAGGTTGGGCTGCAGCAGGCATAGGATTTACATTAGAAAATACAGCATTGATTATAACAGGAGCACTTGTTGGATCTTCAGGTGCAATTTTATCATATATAATGTGTAAAGGAATGAACCGTTCATTCTTTAATGTTATTTTAGGTGGTTTTGGAGCTACAGACGATACAGCTACTAATTCAATTAAGGAACAAAGACCAGTCAAAAGTGGAAATGCTGATGATGCAGCGTTTTTAATGAAAAATGCTTCATCAGTTATCATAGTTCCAGGTTATGGAATGGCTGTTGCTCAAGCTCAACATGCTTTAAGAGAAATGGTAGAT
The DNA here is from genome assembly GCA_902593405.1 of uncultured Pelagibacteraceae bacterium. Lineage (GTDB taxonomy): Bacteria > Pseudomonadota > Alphaproteobacteria > Pelagibacterales > Pelagibacteraceae > Pelagibacter. Next base: position 13,409 of record CACJIB010000010.1, read on the forward strand.
ACACTTAAAAAAAATGACATTAAAGTATCCTATGCAATTCATCCGGTTGCTGGAAGAATGCCAGGTCACATGAATGTTTTATTGGCTGAAGCAAATGTTCCTTATGATGAAGTTTTTGAACTAGAGGAAATAAACAACGACTTTGCTAATGCAGATGTTGCATTTGTAATTGGAGCAAATGATGTCACTAATCCGGTAGCAAAAACTGATCCACAAAGTCCAATTTATGGTATGCCAGTCCTTGATGTTGAGAAATGTAAATCAGTCCTATTTGTAAAAAGAAGTTTGTCACCTGGTTATGCAGGAATTGATAACGATTTATTTTATAAAGAAAATACTTTGATGTTATTTGCTGATGCAAAAAAAATGACTGAGGATATCACTAAAAACCTATAGACAAATATGACTATAAAAATTTTCTGTGATATCGCAAATTTAAATCTTATTAAAAAATTTAATAAAAAAAAAATAGTAAAGGGTTTTACTACTAACCCTAGTTTAATGAGGAAAGCAGGTGCGAAGAATTATTATGCCTATTCAAAACAAATTTTAAATATATGTAATAAAAAACCAATTTCATTTGAAGTTTTTGCTGATGATCATGACTCTATGATTAGTCAGGGTAAAAAAATAAATAACTGGGGAAAAAATGTGTATGTAAAGGTTCCGATTATTAATTCAAAAAATCAATTTACTGGCAAAGTTATTAAAAAATTGAATAGTCAAAATGTGAAATTGAACGTAACTGCAGTTTACAGCGCAAAACAAACTGAAAAGATTTTAAAACAAATAAACAAAAAGACAAAAGTTATTATTTCAATTTTTGCAGGAAGAGCTGGTGATGTAGGTAAAGACCCAATACCAGAGTTTGTTAAAAGTATTAAATTAGCAAAAAATTTTAAAAATGTAGAGATTTTGTGGGCAAGTGTGAGAGAGCCTTACAATTTTGTTCAAGCAAAGCAATTAGGCTGTCATTTGATTACAATTCCGCCAGAAATAATTGAAAAAATAGAAAAATTTGGAAAAACATTTAATCAACTAACATTAGAAACAGTTAAAGGTTTTCTTACTGACTCAAGAAAATCGAAATTTAAGATTTAGAAAAATTTTGAATATAACCAACCATTATTGCATAATTTAGCCAAAACAAACTTGAGGAATAAGTTGAAAAGAAACTACCAGTTGGTAGTAATGGCAATAGGCTAACCAGAACATATAGAATTCCAGATAATTGATATAAATTTTTATTCTTTAAATAACTTTTAATTGCAAAATAAAATGAAAGAATAATAAATACTCCAAAACTCAAATATCCAAATAGCCCAGTTTCAGCCAAAAATTCATAATGTACTTGATGAGGATGAGTATTTGCTCTTCTTTCAGGAAGTTTGTGGTTAATGTTATCATATTTATCGCTAGCGCTTGCAATTCTAAAATTTTTTATTCCTACACCAAAAAGTATATTGTCTTTAAATATTTCTTCAGCAACTTTAAAATGTGCGCCATAAACAGAATTATCTAAATAATGATGGATACCTTCTTTTGATAAAACTTTTGTAAATTGGTCGATGTATCTTAACTTATAATTTGGATTTATATTTAAGATAACTATTAAAAAAATAATTAAGGACGATACAGATATAATTTTATATTTTTTCTTAATTTCGAATACAAAAAAAATGAATATCGAAATTATTATTAATGTTCTTATAAAATTAGATCTTTCTCCAATTAAAAAAGAAATTAATATTAACAATACTGCTATTAAAAGGTTTAATGAATTTTTACTAATACTATGTAGTTGAAAACTAATAAATATTAGACAAAATCCAGAAAAAAAGTGCCCAATATTCATTTCGTCTCCAGTAAAACTTGTTACTCTTCCAGGTATTATAGATTTAAAACCTAAAATATTTACTCCAAATATCAGCTCATAAATCACATCTAATATCACTAATAAAAAAATTAATGACCAAATTTTATAAATTTTTATTATCTTTTCTTCTTTGCAATTTATTATTAATGCTCTGAATGCCATGATAGATCCAATAATAAGAATAAATTTTAAAACACGGAGATATGTTAAATTAAATTCATTGGAAAAAAACAAATTAACAAGAAAAGTTAAAAATATAAATAGAAGTAGGATTTGAATATTTTTATTCAATATGTTTAAAGAATAATATTTTTTAAAAACCCCCCATATAAATAATAAGTTAAATACAAATAAAAATAAATTGATTGCAAAATTTCCTAGTAAAAATGTAATTGGATAAATACAAAAAGAAAATAAAAGAAGATTATTTAAAATGGTTTGATTTTTATTTAATTCTTTTAATGTCACAAATAAACCAATTGGTTGCGGGGGACGGATTTGAACCGCCGACCTTCAGGTTATGAGCCTGACGAGCTACCAGACTGCTCCACCCCGCGTTAATTAAATTCTATTTTTTAACTTATTTAATTTTTTTACTCTTTTGATATTTTCTTGAAGAATTCTTTTTTTCTTTTCTGAAGGCTTTTCATAAGTATTTTTAAGTTTAATAACCTTAAAAAAACCTTCTCTCTGAAGTTTTCTTTTCAAAACTCTTAGAGCTTGCTCAACGTTATTATCTTTAACTTCTATTTTAATAAATACCTCCAAAAAAGTGGTTAAATAACACTTTTATAATTTTATGTCTATTGAATTTAATCATTGTGACAATGTTTGGTTTAGTTGTTTTTGTTTATCTTTTTCTTTTCTTTCTCTTTTAATTCTTCTTTCAGCTTTCTCTATAGCTTCGATAAGATCTTTTTGAGTAAATAAATTAAGTGCCACAGGATCTTTCGGATTAAGATTGTTATAATTCCAATAACTTTTATTTCTTATTGATGTCACAGAATTTTTAGTTATTCCCACAAGTTTTGCTATTTGAGAATCTTTAAGTATACTATGCTGTTTAATTAACCATAAAGCTGAATCAGGTTTATCCTGTCTTTTTGATAGTGGAATATATTTTTTAATTTTTTTTTCGCTATTTGAAATTTCAATATCATTACTTTTAATTTCAAGTGGTCGATTTGGATCTTTAGAGGACATTTCAATTTCATCTCTTGATAATTGACCAGAAATAATGGGGTTATAAGCTTTAATACCCTTCGCCACTTCACCATCTGCAATTCCTTGTATCTCAACCTCATGTAATTTACAAAAATCTGCAATTTGTTTGAAAGTTAATGTGGTATTTTCTACTAACCATACGGCAGTTGCCATTGGCATTAAAGGTGCGTTTGACATTTAGCTATTTTTTTCCGATTTAAAATTTTGGAATTTTTTATTAAATTTACTTATTCTACCTTTATCCATTAACTTTTGCTTTCCGCCAGTCCAAGCCGCATGAGATTTAGGATCTATCTCTAATTTTAATATATCTCCCTCAGCACCCCAAGTTGATTTAGTTTCAAATTGAGTACCATCAGTCATTTCAACTTTAATAGTGTGGTAGTTTGGATGTATGTCTTTTTTCATATCGAGACTTATAGCAAAAGAAACTTAGAACACAATTAAAAGTTCTTTAAATTTTCAAGCATTTTACCATTAATTGCACTACTTGATGCTCGAATATCTATATTATTTTGTTCGAATTTATCTAAATCATTAACTACTCCTCCTGCCTCCTCTACTAACAAGGCTCCTGCAGCCACGTCCCAAATATTAATTTTATTATGAAAAAAACCATCCAATCTACCAGAGGCTACATAAGCCAAATCTAAAGCTGAACATCCGCTGTATCTCATATTTAAATTACTGAATTTGACTCCTTCATGATTACTTGAAAACAAACATTCATCTATTAAATTTTTGTTTGATACTCTTAATCTTTGATTATTTAGATATGCTCCTTTATTTTTTTCTGCATAAAACATTTCATCTTTTATAGGATCATAAATTAAACCACTAATTATCTCTTTTTTATACTCAAGAGCCACACAAATTGCAAAATGAGGAATACCATGTAGAAAATTCGTTGTACCATCTATTGGATCGATTATCCAAATATTATCTTTATCTTTGTTTTTAATTGAACCAACTTCTTCTGATAAAAAAGAATAATTTTTTTTGGTTTTAGAAAGTTCTTCAATTAGAATTTTTTCTACATGTTTGTCAGTTTTTGTAACAAAATCTCGAGGTCCCTTTTTAGATACTTGAAGTTTCTCAACTTCTCCAAAATCTCTTATTACAGACTTTGAGGCTTTTTCAGCTGCTTTGATCATTATATTTAAGTTTGAGGATATAGAGATCATTTTAGATTTTTTTAATGTATTCAAAATTTCTAGTATCAACTATGATTTCATCACCTGCTTCAATAAACGGAGGAACTTGAATATTTAAACCATTATCAAGAGTTGCTGGTTTATAAGATGATGACACAGTTTGTCCTTTAAGGGCTGCATCAGTAGTTTCAATTTTACACTGTACTTGGTTAGGCAATTCAATTGATAATGGGTTTTCATTATAAAAACTTACAGAAACTTGAAGGTTTTCAGTTAAAAGTTTGCCCTTATCACCTACAGTTTCTTTTTTTATTTCTATTTGTTCAAATGTTTTTGGATCCATAAAAAAATAATTAGCTTCATCACTATAAAGATAATTGCAAGTTGTTTCCTCCAATGATGCTTTTTCCACTGTTTCACTTGATCTAAATCTTTCATTTAACTTTGTATTTTTATTTAAGCTTTTCATTTCAACTTGAGCAAATGCACCACCTTTTCCTGGTTTTACATGTTGGGTTTTCAAAACTTGCCATAAGTCATTTTTATATTCTAAGAGCATTCCAACTCTTATCTCTCCAGCATTAATTTTCATTTTAATCTTTCTACAGCTTGCAACGGTTTATATTTTTTATTCTTCCAAATGTAGCCTGAAATAGCTAAAAAATTGGCATTATTCAATAATAGATTTTTATAATTAACAGCATTAATTCCACCAATAGCTACTGTTGGAGTTTTTGTAAATTTTTTAACTTTATTTAAAATCTTTACAGAGGAAACATGCTTAGTTTTTTTAGTTTTAGATTGATTAAAAGCACCAAATGCAATGTAATCAGCTTTAGCTTTAATTGCTTTTTTTGCTAAATTCAAAGAATTATGACAAGTAATTCCTATAATTTTTTTACCAAGTATTTTTTTTGCTATTCTAATATTCATATCTTTTTGACCTAGATGGCAACCATCTGCATCTAATTTTAAAGTTAGCAAAGGATCATCATTAACTATAAATTTTACTTTATTTTTTTTACAAATATTTTTAATTTTTTTTCCAATTATTATTTTCTTATTCTGAGAGTAGCTTTTAAGTCTGAGTTGAAAAAAACTTACTTTTCCAGTTTTTAAAACTAACTTTAGATTATTATAGAAAGAATTAGTTATTTTGTTAGGAGAAATAAGATAAATAAATTTTTTTTTATTTATTTTCAAGTTCGCTAGACCATTTTCCTTGAGCAGCTAAAGTACACATTTTAGCTCTATGATTAAAAGTAGTTTGAGTTGACTCTATATTTTTAACATCATTAGACCAAACTTTTAAAGCACTTTGCTGAAGAGCTCTTCCATATGAATAGGTCATTATAAAATTTGTATTATTATTTTTATTAATTAAATTTAAATTTTCTGTAGATTCAATTTCAGATTGCCCTCCAGATAAAAAAGCTATTCCAGGAACTTCATTGGGTACAGAGTTTTTAAGGCATTCTAAAGTTTTGATGGAAACTTCTTCACTAGAAATTTTATTTTCTGATAGGCTGCCAGACAAAATCATATTGGGTTTTAATATTATTCCTGCGAGATCAACTTTGTGTAAAATTAGTTCGTCAAAACACTTTTTAATTATCTCTGATGTTTTATTTAAACAATCTTCAGCAGAATGGTTTCCATCCATCAATACCTCAGGCTCTACTATTGGAACCATTCCATTTTCTTGAGCTAGTGCAGAGTATCTAGCAAGTGCGTGAGCGTTGCTGCTAATTGCCAGTTTGCTTGGATATTTTTCACTAATAGAATAAACACCCCTCCATTTTGTAAATCTTGCTCCAAGATCATAATATTTTTTTAATCTATCTCTAAGGCCATCTAATCCTTCTGTAATTTTTTCTTCAGGAGAATTTGCTAAATCTTTTGCACCAGTATCAACTTTAATTCCAGGAACTGCACCTGCACTAGATATTAAATCTGGTATTGATTTTCCTGTACTTGAAATTTGATTTATGGTTTCATCGTAAAGTATAACACCACCTATGCAATCCCTCATTCCATCTGATGAAAATAGAATTTCTCTGAAGGAAAGCCTATTTTCTGGGGTTGACTTGACATTTACTGCTTCAAGTCTTTTTGTCATAGTTCCATTGCTCTCATCAGCAGCAAGTATACCCTTGCCATTAGAAATTATTTTAAGTGCTATTTTATTTAATTCAGACATTTAAATTTAATGCGGTTATACCAGGAAGGTTTTTACCTTCAAGATATTCTAAAAAAGCTCCACCTGCAGTTGAAACAAAATTAAACTCATTAACAGCGTTTAAGTTGTTTAATAAAGAAACTGTGTCCCCGCCACCAGCAACTGAAAAAATTTTGTTTGCTTTATTATTTTCAATTATATTTTTTGCTATTTGAATACTTCCATAAGCAAAATTTGGATTTTCAAAATATCCTGCGGGTCCATTCCAAAGTATAGTTTTACTTTTATTAATAATTTTTGTTATTTTATCTATAGTTTTTGGACCAATATCCAATATCATTTCATCAGATAATACTTCGTTCAATTTTTTCTTTTGAGGAAGTCCATTTAAATTTTTAGATACAATTACATCTTCTGGATAAGTTATTTTACATTTTTCTTTTTTTGAAATAGAGATAATTTCTTCAACTATTTTATCGCAATTTTTCTCTTTAATAGACTTTCCAATGCTATATCCATAATATTCTATAAAATTATTAGCCATACCACCAACAATTATAATATTGTTAAATTTGGGAATTAAATTTTTAATAACATTAATTTTAGTTGAAATTTTAGATCCCCCAATAATACAAGTAATTGGTCTGGTAATTTCAGAAGTTATTTTATTAAGCGCATCCACTTCTAGGTCTAGCTGTAATCCAGAAAATGAGGGCAAAAAATTTGGAATCTCATTAATTGATGCATGAGCTCTATGTGAACAAGAGAAAGCGTCATTTACATAAATATCTCCAAGAGTTGATATCATTTCAGCAAATTTTTTGTCATTTTGTTCTTCTTCAGAATAAAACCTAATATTTTCTAAAATAAAAATATCTTCATTATATTTACTAAAAAAATTTTTACTTTTTATTTCTTTAATATTTTCACTGATAAGTTTTACTTTTTTTTTTAATTTATTTTGCAATTCATTACAAATTGGTTTTAGCGAGAGCTCTTTAACAATTTTGCCTTTTGGTCTTCCAACATGAGATAAAATTATAATTTTAGCTTTTTCTTTAATCAAAAAATTTAATGTAGGAAGAATTTTATCGATTCTTGTTGTGTCTATTATCTTGTCTCCTTCCAGAGGGACATTTAAATCTAGTCTTAGTAATATTTTTTTATTACTTAGATTTTTTTCGTTTATAATACTTCTCATTAAGAGATTTTATGCAAAGTTTCAGCGATATCACACATTCTATTTGAAAAGCCCCATTCATTATCATACCAGGCTGATATTTTGCCCAAATTACTACCAACTACATTTGTTAAGGAAGCATCTACTATTGCAGAAGCAGGATGATGGTTAAAATCTATAGATACTAATTTTTCATGAGTAACTTCTAAGATATTTTTTAATTTATTTTTTGACGCTTGTTCAAAGGCATCATTAATTTTTTTTATATTAATATCTTTTTTTGTACAAAAAACTAATTCTATAAGGGAAACATTAGGAGTAGGCACTCTCATCGCAACGCCTTCTAATTTCCCTTTGAGGCTAGGTATTATTTCTCCTATTGCTTTCGAAGCTCCTGTTGAAGTGGGAACTATTGATTGACTCGCAGATCTTGCTCTTCTTGGATCTTTGTGAGAATTATCTAAAATTTTCTGATCGCTAGTAAACGCATGAATTGTAGTCATAAAACCTTTTTTAATTTCAAAATTTTCATTAAGAACGCTGGCTACTGGTGCTAGACAATTGGTTGTGCATGACGCTGCAGATATTATTTTATCTTCATTAGTAATTATTTTTTCATTAACACCAAATACTATTGTTTTATCAGCATTTTTACATGGAGCAGAAACGATCACTTTTTTTGCACCATTTTCTATATGAGCAAGAAGTTTTTCTTTTGAATTAAATTTTCCAGTACATTCAAAAACATAATCAACATTATGTTTTTTCCAATCAATGTCTTCAATTTTTGTTTCTTGAGAAAATGTAATTTTGTTCTTGTTAATTATTAAATGATTTGGATCAAAATCTAAATCAGTATTTAATTTTCCATGTATAGAATCGTATTTGATTAATTTAGATGTAGTTTCTGAATTCGACCTATTGTTTATATGACTAATTTTTAAATTTTTATTTTTACTTTCGACAATTGATCTAACAACCATACGACCAATACGCCCCATTCCATTAATTCCAATTTTAATTGACATTTTATTTTTTTAATAATTTTTTAGTAATATATTTAATGTTTGTACTCTCTAGTCCAAAATATTTATAAATATCTTTATAAGGTGCACTTTTGCCGAATTCATCAATTCCAAAAGCAATTCCGTTATCATCTATATATTTTTTCCAACAATCACTTGATCCAGCTTCTATCGATATTTTAAATTTTGTTTCTTTTAATATTTTATTTTTATAAGTTTTTGATTGTAATTCGAAAAGATCCATACAAGGCATTGATATCACCTTGGAGTATATTTTATCTTTGGCCAATTTATGGCTAACCTCTATTGCTAGATTAACTTCAGATCCACTTGCTAATATTGTTAGATTAATTTTTTTATTTGTTCTTAAAACCTCGTAAGCACCCAGTGAGCATAAGTTTTTATTTGAGTATGTTTTTCTTACTGGATTTAAATTTTGTCTCGTTAAAGATAGCACACTAGGTGTTTTTGAGCTTTTTAAGGCGTGCTCCCAACATTCGATAGTTTCAATTCTGTCTGCAGGCCTAAATACATTTAAGTTAGGTATAGCACGTAAGCCTGAAAGCTGTTCTATAGGTTGATGAGTAGGGCCATCTTCTCCGAGACCAATAGAATCATGTGTCATTACATATATAACTCTTTTTTTCATTAATGCTGACAATCTAATCGAAGGTTTGCAATAATCAGAAAATATTAAAAAAGTACCTCCATAAGGAATTAGATAGCTGTGAAGTGCAATACCGTTCATAACCCCACTCATTGCGTGCTCCCTCACTCCGTAGTGAATGTAGTCTCCAGTAAAATCTCCAGGCTTAATTATTTTATGGTTTTTAGTTTTTGTATTATTTGATCCCGCTAAATCAGCAGAGCCACCAATTAAATTATTTTTTTCTTTAGTTAATGCACTCAATGTCATTTCTGAACATTTTCTAGTAGCTAAACTTTTTGGCTCCTTTATTGCATTTTCTTTTTCTTTCTTAAGCGCTGTGTTAAACTTATTTTTTAAAGTTTGATTAAATTTTATTTTTTTTCTTTTTAATATTTTGTTCCATTTTTTCTCTAAAATTTCACCTCTTTGGCCAATTTTTCTCCAATCTTTTAAAATTTTATCTGGTATATCAAAAGGTTTACTTTTCCAATTTAAGACTTTTCTTACAAGTTTGATTTCATCTGTTCCTAGTGGACTTCCATGAGATGATGCCTTTTCTGATTTATTTGGTGAACCATATCCAATTTTTGTTTTACAAGAAATCACAGAAGGTTTTTTAGCTTTCTGAACCTTTCTAAGTGCTTTAAAAATTTCTTTTTCATTATGACCGTTGATAGAAATATAATCCCAACCATATCCTTCAAATCTTTTTTTAAAATTATCTGAAACCGCAAGATTTGTTGGACCATCAATTGAAATTGAATTGTTATCAAATAGCATAACTAAATTTTTTAGTTTCAAATGTCCCGCTAAACTCATCGCTTCATGACTTATTCCTTCCATTAAGCATCCATCTCCAGCTAAAACATAAGTTTTGTGATTAATTAAATCTTTACCTAATTTATTTTTTAAAATTTCCTCTGCGATCGCAAAACCAACGGCATTAGATATGCCTTGTCCAAGAGGACCTGTTGTAGTTTCAATACCTGTTTTCGGATGATATTCAGGATGTCCAGCACAAATAGAGTTTAGCTGCCTAAATTTTTTAATATTATTAATCGATATGCTTTTATACCCAGTTAGATAAAGCAAAGAATACAGAAGCATAGAACCATGACCAGCAGACAAAACAAATCTATCTCTATTTAACCAATCTGGATTCTTTGGATTAAATCTCAAAAAATTTTTAAATAGCACTGTTGCAACATCTGCCATACCCATTGGCATTCCCGGGTGACCTGAATTCGCTTTTTGAACAGCATCAATTGATAAAAATCTGATGCAATTAGCTAAATCATTGTGTAGTTTGCTCAAAATTATCCTGACTAGACTAAGAAGAATCTATTTAATAATATAAACATATATATATGAATTCTATAAACGAAAAAGAAAAAAAATTAAATATTGCATTAGATGAATTAAAAAATTTAGATCTAACAAATCCTGAATTGCAAAAAAATATCGAAAATTTAAGCACAAAACAAAATCAATTAGAAATTGAAAAAACACAAATTGAAGAAAAATATAAAACTCTACTCGAGGAACATGAAAATCTTTCGAAAAAACTTGAGGATTTAAAAAGTAAAGAAAAGTTAGAAGAAAGAAAACAAATTGAATTTTCTGAAAAAATTGATGAACTTAATCAAGAAACTGACACACTATTGGATGAAATAGATAAATGGCAAATGTAAGTATAAAATTTAACAATAAAGAGTTCTTGCTTGCTTGTGAAGATGGACAAGAGGAACACTTAGAAGAATTGTTAATTCAGATTAACAAAAAGTTTAATAATTTAAAAAACGATTTAGGAAATTTAGGTGAAAATAAACTTTTATTAATTACAGCTGTAAAAATAATGGATGAATATTACGAAACTAAAAAAAAAGTAGATCAAAAAAAAGAAGAGTTAAAAGAGCTATCAAACAAATTTAAAGAACTTAAATCTCTAATTTACGAGTACAGGGACTCAAAAGAATTTGAAATTGAAAAACTAAATCTTGATCATGAAAATTTAAAACAAGAAATTGACGATAATCAAAAAAAATACGAAAATTTAATTGATGAAGCTGCTGATCAAATATCAAATTTTGTAAAAAAAGCAAAATTAGAAAACATATCAAAGTAGGTCTGTGAGTAAATCTAAGCTAAGAAGTAAAATTTTAAATCTTAGAAAAAAAAATTTGTATAAAAAACTTAGTCTATATCCTGAAAGAATTTATCAATTTATAAAAAAAAATAAAATTAATTTCAAAAATGTAGGGGGGTATTATCCATGCAATTATGAGATTGATGACTTAAAAGTTCTAAATTTTTTAAGAAACAAAGGATCAAATATTTCCTTACCAATTATTAGAGAAAATAATCAAATGGATTTTTTCGAATTTACAAATAGCGATCCTTTAAAAATTAATAAGTATGGAATTGCTGAGCCAATTTCAGCAAAGAAAATTTATCCAGATATAATATTTGTCCCTTTAGTAGCCTACGATGAAGCTTTAAATAGATTGGGTTATGGTGGAGGATTTTATGATCGTTATTTAGAAAAAATAGGTAAAATCAAAAAAATTTTTAAAATTGGATTGGGATTTTCATATCAAGAATTAAAAAAAATACCTATTGATAAGTATGATAAGAAGCTTGATTTAGTAATAACCGAGAAAAAAATTATACAATGAGAATTTTATTTTTAGGAGATGTTGTTGGAATTTCTGGATGTTCTAAATTAACAAGCAATTTATTAAATGAAATTGATAAAAAGAAAATCGATTTTGTAATTGTAAACGGTGAAAATGCTGCAGCTCAAGGTGTAGGGTTAACTAAAGAAATATGTAAGGATTTTTTTAATTGTGGAGTTGATGTTATTACAACTGGCAATCATGTTTGGGATCAAAAAGAAATAATGGAATTTATTGATAAAGAGGAAAGATTATTAAGACCTAAAAATTTATTTGAACCTGCACCAGGAAAAGGTTTTCAGATTTATAAAACAAAGAATGATATTAAAATTGGAGTTCTTAATTTGATGGGTAATATTTTTATGAAAAAGTGTGAAGATGTTTTTGAAGCTTCTCAAAAATTTTTAAAAGAAAATGAAATGAAAAAAGATTTTGATTTACTTGTAGTTGATTTCCATGGTGAAATTACCAGCGAAAAAAATGCCATAGGACATCTATTTGATGGAAAGGCAACTCTCGTTGTTGGAACTCATACTCATATTCCAACAAATGATGCCAGAATACTAAATAATGGTACTGGATATCAAACCGATGCAGGTATGTGTGGTGATTATGATTCAGTGATTGGAATGAATATAGAAAATTCTTTAAATAGATTTTTAAAAAAGAATTCAGTGAAACACTTTCCTGCTACTGGAGATGCTACTTTGTGTGGAGTTATAGTAGATTGTGATATAAAAACAGGTTTAGCAACAGACATCAAAAGCTATGTATACGGAAATCAACTAAAAAATATTTAAAGATAATGGCAGGACATTCACATTGGGCAGGAATTAAACATAAAAAAGGTAAAGCTGATAAGCAAAGATCAAAGATATTTTCAAAATTATCTAAAGAGATAACCGTTGCAGCAAAACTTGGTGACAATGATCCAGCAATGAACCCTAGACTAAGATCTGCAGTACAGGCTGCTAGATCTGCAAATATGCCTAAAGATAATATTGAAAGAGCAATAGATAAATCTTCTGCAGCTACAGGAGCAAATTTTGAAAATTTAAGATACGAAGGGTTTGGACCAGAAAAGATTGCTGTTATAGTTGAAACTTTAACAGACAACAAAAATAGGACCGCATCAAATATTAGAACTATTTTTCAAAAAAGTGGTGGGAGCTTAGGAACTCAAGGTTCAGCATCTCATAATTTTCAACAATTGGGTATAATCAAAATTGATAAAAAAGAGATATCTGATGAAAAAATTTTAGATTTAGCGATCGAGTCCGGAGCTGATGAATGTTTTTCTTATGAGGATTATCATGAGGTCCAGTGTCAAATGAGCGAAATATATAATGTAAAAAAAAATCTTGAGAAAATTATTGCGAATTTTATTTCTACAGAAATCGAATGGGTCCCATTAAATAGTGTTGAGGTAAATAAAGAAAATAAAGGTAATGTTGTTGATTTTTTAGAAACTCTTGAGGAAGATGACGATGTTCAGAACGTTTATTCAAATGTTAGTTTAGGTGGTATTTAATGATGATTATTGGAATTGATCCAGGCATCTCAGGTTCAATCTGTTTTTTTCAAGATGGTATAATAAAAGACGTAATCGAAATGCCAACCATGACAGATGGCAAGAAGAATAAAAGACAAGTAAATGGTGCCCAAATATTTACTGAAATTAGTGAAAGGATAAACAAATTTGATAAAAAAAACATCAAAGTTGTAATTGAACAAGTTTCTGCAATGCCTGGACAGGGCGTTACTAGTATGTTTAATTTTGGTCAATCTTTTGGTATTTTAAAAGGAATATGCAGCGCAATGCATTTATCTGTTTATTATGTTAGGCCTGCTAAATGGAAAAAATATTTTAACCTTATTAATTCAGAAAAAGATGCAAGCAGAACAAGAGCTATTGAAATTTTTCCATATTTTTCATCACAATTGTCAAAAAAAAAAGATAACAACAAGGCAGATGCTATCCTAATAGCTAGTTTTTTCTACGAAACTTATCAAAAAGAGGAATAATCAATTTAAATTAAAAGACAAAATCATGACACATTTACGTGTGATGAGTAAGTATGGAAGCAGATATAGCAGCAAAAGCAGTTGAATTAGGAACAAATACTGATTTTTCATTATTCAGTTTATTTTTTAGAGCAGACATAATTGTTAAGTCTGTAATGATTATATTAATATTGTGCTCAATATATTCTTGGGCTGTAATTATAGAAAAGTTTCGTTTATTTAAAAAAATAACTAAATCTTCAGAAGAATTTGAGGAAAAATTTTGGAATTCTAAATCTGCCGAAACTTTTTACAATAGTTTACCTAGTAAAATTGAGGATCCAATGTCACTTGTGTTTCAAGATGCAATGGAAGGATTACTTAAAAAAAAAACAAGAACTAACATTGGTGAAAGAATGAGCGCTTCTCTAGAAGCTGGAATAGAAAAACAAATGACAAAAATTGAAAAAGGTTTTACTTTTTTGGCAACAGTAGGTTCAACAGCACCATTTATTGGATTGTTTGGAACTGTTTGGGGAATCATGAATTCTTTTCAATCTATAGCTATTTCAAGAAACACAAGTCTTGCCATAGTTGCGCCGGGGATAGCCGAAGCTTTATTTGCAACCGCACTTGGTCTGTTGGCTGCAATACCAGCAGTAGTTGCATACAACAAATTTAATAATGATTCTAAAAAATATTCCGAAAAATTACAAAACTTCTCTAAAAGATTTTTAACTATAATCTAAAAAATGGCTTTCAAATTAAATCGCTCATCAAAAGAACCTATGAGTGAAATAAATGTTACCCCATTCGTTGATGTTATGTTGGTATTATTAATTATATTTATGGTAACAGCACCATTGTTAACGGTAGGTGTTCAAGTTGATTTACCAGAAAGTTCGGCAGACTCTTTACCTGAAGAAACAGAACCTTTAACACTTTCAATTAACGCAAAAGGTGAAATTTTTATTCAAGAAGCAAAAGTTGAATACGATAATATTATTGCAAAAGTTTTAGCGGTTTCAAAAAATAGAACTGATACCAGAATTTATGTTAGAGGTGATAAAACTATAAATTACGGGAGAGTTTTAGAAATAATGGGATTACTATCAGGATCTGGTTTTACTAAAGTAGCATTGATTTCAGAACCGTATAAACAAAGGTAATTAAAGTGAATAGAAGTTTAATTATTTCTTCTGTTTTACATGCTTTGTTAATTTTTATTACAGCTATGAGTTTACCTTTTTTAGCAAAGAAACCGTTTGCTATTCCTCCAATTGTATCAGTTGAGTTAATTCAAATAGCAGAAAAAACTAATATTCCATTTGCACCTAAAGCTAAAAAGATAATTGAAAAAGTTAAAGAGAAAGAAAAAAAACTTGTTTCAGAACAAGCTCCACCAAAAAAGGTAGAAAAAACGAAAACAAAAACTGTTTTGGCTCCTGATCAAAATAATAAAAAAATAGAGAACGAAACACCTGAAGCAATTCCGCTTCCAGATAAAACTTTAAAAAAAGTTGAGACAAAAGAGGAAAAAAAACAAAATCCTGAAAAAGTAGATGATGAAGTTAAACAGGTATCAGAATTTGAAAAAAAAGATCTGTTTGATCCAAATAATATTGCTGCTTTAATTGATAAATCAAAAGAAGAGAGTGCAGAAGTTTTAAAAACAAATGATGACATTACTCAAGATCAAGAAAGAAATGTAGAAAATACAGGTCTTACACTAAGCGAAGAGGATGCTCTTAAAGCACAAATATTTGGATGTTGGAGTATTCCATTAGGATTACCATATAATGAAAATCTTTTAGTAAGAATAAAGTTAAAATTAAAACCTGATGGAACAGTATCAAAAACAGAAATTTTGGACCATGCAAGAATGAATAAACCAGGCCAAGGATTTTATAAGGTATTAGCAGAAAGTGCTTTGAGAGCTGTTAAGTTATGCCAACCATTAAGAGTTCCAACGACTGGTTATGAAAGATGGAAAGAATTACAATTAAATTTTGATGCAAGAGAGATGTTAGAAGGGTAGTATAATTAAATGACAAAAAAAATTTTAACTTTATTATTTATATTAATACCTATAAATGTAAATGCTTTAATCGAAGTAGATATAACTCGAGGAAATTTAAATCCACTTCCATTAGCAGTCTCCCCCTTATCAATTGATGAAGAGTCTAGAAAAGGTTTTGAAAAAATACTTAAAAAAGAAAATATTGGTTATGAAATATCAAATATTGTTGAAAACAATTTGAGGATCTCAGGATTATTTAACCCACTTGATAAAAAAGCTTTTTTACAAGCTCCTGATATTGCAAATTTAAAACCAAGATTTGAAGATTGGAATTTAATCAAAGCTCAAGCACTTATTACTGGTAAAGTAAATTATATTGACGATAAATTAAGAGTTGAGTTTAGATTATGGGATGTTTTAGCTGCCAAAGAAATGATGGCTTTAGCTTTTACTACAGTCCCTAATAATTGGAGAAGAGTAGGGCATATTATTTCTGATAAAATTTACGAAAGGCTGACAGGAGAAAAAGGTTATTTTGATACAAGAATAATTTATGTCTCAGAAGAAGGACCAAAAACACAAAGAATAAAAAAATTAGCAATTATGGATCAAGACGGAGCTAATAATAAATTTTTGACATTAGGTAATGAGTTAGTTTTAACACCACGATTTAATCCAGCAAGTCAAATGGTAACCTATTTGTCTTACTTTAAAAATATGCCAAGGGTTTATTTATTAGATATAGAAACTGGTACTCAAGAGGTAGTTGGAGATTTTCCTGGAATGACATTTGCACCACGTTTTTCACCTGATGGTAAAAAAATAATTATGAGTTTAGCTAAAGACGGAAAATCAGATATTTACACTATGGACTTAGAAAATAGAATTGTTGAAAAAATTACTAATCATCCATCAATAGACACTTCCCCATCTTATTCTCCTGATGGAAAATATATTACATTTAATTCTGATAGAAGTGGTTATCAGCAAATTTATGTAATGAAGAATGATGGAAGTGATGTAAAAAGAATTTCTTTTGGTAACGGTTTATATGGAACACCTGTATGGTCTCCTAGAGGAGATTTAATTGCATTCACAAAATTACATAAAGGAAAATTTTATATAGGTGTCATGAGGACTGATGGTAGTGGTGAAAGATTGTTAACTGAAAATTATTATCAAGAGGCGCCATCTTGGTCTCCAAATGGAAGGGTATTAATATTTTATAGAGAGACAAAAACTAACTCCAAAGGAGAAGGTTTTTCAGCAAAATTATGGTCTATAGATTTAACAGGTTACAACGAACGTCAAATAAAGACACCAACAGATGCTTCTGACCCATCATGGTCATCTTTATTAAGTAATTAAAGATTAATTTTTGTAAATTTCTTGATTTTTAGACTTGAAACCTTTATTTAGTTGTGAAAAAGTTAAGAAATTGAAATTAGCAGCAAGGAGCAATTTAATGAGATTAAACAAAATTTTTAAAAACACACTTTTAGTATTAGCAGCTTGCCTAGTGCTATCTGCATGTGCAACTAAAAAAGAAGTGGCAACTGACATTAAAGGTCAAATGCAAGGTGATGTTTACACAGGAACAGACACAGTTGAATATTTAGCTGACGGTGTTCCAGACAGAGTTTTCTTTGCAACAAATGAGTCGATATTAACGACTGCATCAAGAGAAACTTTAAGAGCCCAAGCAGCTTGGTTAAGAAAGAATCCAAACATAAATGTAGTTCTTGAAGGACATGCTGACGAAAGAGGAACAAGGGAATATAACTTGGCTCTTGGTGAAAGAAGAGCAAATGCAGCTAAAGACTATTTAATGACTTACGGAATATCTTCTGACAGAATTACGGTATTAAGTTATGGTAAGGAGAGACCAGTTGACTCTGGTTCAAACCCATTAGCTTGGTCAAAAAACAGAAGATCAGTAACTGTTAAAGCAAATTAATTATTTAAAATTTAAGACCCTAAATCCGTTAAAGGTTTTAGGGTCTTTTTTTTGCCATTTTTATAATCATAAATCTAATTTAAATGATGCTTGTATTTAAATTATTAATTTTAAAATTATTTTTAATCTTAAATCTATTTTTTATTAATATTTCTTTTGCAGATAATCATAATATCTATGAAACATTAGAAATAATAAAAAATGATCTTAAAACACTTGAAAGAGCAGTTTATTCTGGATCTATAGAAGTGAAAGCAAGTACTAGTGATAGTTCGGTTTCAAACTTGGACCAAAACTCAGAAGATGTTTTAACTAGACATTTATTAAAATTGTCAGAAGTTGAGGATCAGTTTAGAGAACTCACTAATAAATTTGAGGAAATAAATTTTAAGTTGGATAAATTATCTACCCGTGTTTCAAAAATTCAAGCAGATAACCAAATAAGATTTCAAGATATAGAGACAAACATTAGCTCTGGAAATATAAGTAGCGTAGAAAATCAATTAAGTTCAAAACCAAAGACTGATGAACAAAAAGTTTTACCTGGTAGTTCACAGCCTCAAGATTTAGGAACAATTTCATATAAAGATACAGAGACAAACGAAACTTCACAACAAATTCAATCTGTAGATACTACAGCTTCAATTGTAACAGAAACTTTTCAGTCTGAAGAAAAAATACTTCCTCAAGATTTAAATCCAGTGGAGCAATATGAATTTGCAACAAGTTTTTTAAAAGTTGGAGACTACAGTACAGCGGAAAGAGCTTTTAGAGAATTTGTTCTATCAAATTCTGATCATGAATTAGCGGGTAGTGCACAATACTGGTATGCAGAAACATTCAGAATTAGACAATTATATACTGATGCAGCTTCTGCTTATTTAGAGGGTTACCAAAAATATCCCAAAGGAAAAAAAGCTCCAATTAATCTATTAAAACTTGGAGTATCAATGGTTCAGATTGGTGAAAAAGACCAAGGATGTAAAATGATAAATGGTGTAGAATTACAATATCCTAATGCAAATCAGTCTGTAATACAAAAAGCAAAATATGAGTCCAAAAAATTTGAATGTATCAAACAAGACTCATAAGTTTTTATTAAATCAATTAAAAGACAAAAAAACTTCTAAAATTTATAAAAAATTTGAAAAAAATCTTAAATTAAACGAGGATTTTATAGTTGCTGTTTCTGGCGGACCAGACAGTCTAGCTTTATGTTTTTTATCAAAAATCTATTCGATTAAAAAACATCTAAAAGTGAAATATTTTCACGTTGATCATAAACTTAGAAATAATTCAACAAAAGAAGCAAAATTTGTAAAATTGCTCCTAAAAAAATTGTCTACTAATCTTGAGATTTTAACCTGGGTTGGGAAAAAACCAAAAAGCAACATTCAATCTATTGCAAGAGATAAAAGATATGCACTGATGATAAACAAGGCAAAAAAATTAAAAATAAATAATATTTTATTAGGTCATCATGAGGATGATTTAATAGAGAATTTTTTTATTAGAATATTAAGAGGCAGTGGTTTAAATGGTATGGTGTCATTTGATCAAAAAACTAATCTACAAAATATTAATTTGATTAGACCTCTATTAAAATTTTCTAAACAAAATTTAGAATATGTTACAAAAAAAGTTTTTAAAAATTACATTGATGATCCTTCGAATAAAAACGATGAATTTAAAAGAGTAAAAATTAGAAATTTAATAAAAAACTTGGAATTAGAGGGATTGGATAATGATAAATTTAATCTAACTATTAAAAATTTAAAATTTGCAAACGAGTCAATTAAATACTTTGTAGAAAAAAATTTAAAAGACAATTCAACATTTTCAAATATTAATAAGTTTGTTATTTTGAATAAAAATTTTTTTCTTCAGCCAGAAGAAGTGGTTTTTAGGTCTCTAACAGAAGTGTTAAAATCTGTTGGTAAAAAATACTACCCAGTAAGAGGAAAAAAAATTGATAACTTAATTCATCAAATTAAAAATGATAACTCATTCTTGACCACTTTAGGAAACTGTCTAATAAAGAAGGTAAATAGCTCAGTTATAGTATCAAAAGAGCGTTAAAGTTGATGAAATAACTGATATTTTGTCACTTGTTAATTTAATAATAATTCTTATTTTAAACTTATGAATTTAAAAAATTTAGCGATGTGGGGAATTATAGTTTTTTTAACTATAGGTCTTTATAGTATGTTTAAAAATCCACAGTCAAATGTTAGAAGTGGAAATCAAATAATATTTTCAGATTTTTTAAATTCAGTTGAGGACGGTGAAGTTCTAAAAGTTGAGATTCAGGGAAATAACATCAAAGGCACTTATTCGAATGGAAATTCTTTTTCAACTTATGCTCCAAATGATCCAAATCTTATAGAAAAATTATCAGAGAAAGGTGTGAGTATTTCAGCAGCACCTCTAGAGGAAAAAATGCCTTCGTTGTTTGGTGTCCTCTTATCATGGTTTCCTATGTTACTGCTTATTGCAGTATGGATTTTCTTTATGAGACAAATGCAAGGCGGCAAAGGTGGAGCAATGGGATTTGGAAAATCAAAAGCTAAAATGATGAACGAATTAAAAGGAAAGGTTACTTTTAATGATGTTGCTGGTGTAGAGGAAGCTAAAGAAGAAGTAGAAGAAATGGTAGAGTTCCTAAAAGACCCAAAAAAATTTAGCAGGCTGGGTGGTAAAATTCCAAGAGGAGCTTTACTTGTTGGACCTCCGGGAACTGGAAAAACTTTATTAGCAAGGGCAATTGCTGGTGAAGCTGGTGTTCCGTTTTTCACTATTTCAGGTTCTGATTTTGTTGAGATGTTCGTTGGAGTAGGAGCATCTAGAGTAAGAGACATGTTTGAACAAGGTAAAAAAAATTCTCCATGTATTATTTTTATAGATGAGATAGATGCTGTTGGAAGAAGTAGAGGGGCAGGTCTAGGAGGTGGAAATGATGAAAGAGAACAAACCTTAAACCAGTTGTTAGTTGAAATGGATGGTTTTGATACAAATGAAGGTGTCATAATTATAGCTGCAACGAACAGACCAGATGTGCTTGATCCAGCTTTATTAAGACCAGGAAGGTTTGATAGACAGGTAGTAGTTTCAAACCCAGATATTATAGGAAGAGAAAAAATTTTAAAAGTTCATGTAAAAAAAATAAAAATGGCACCAGATGTTAATTTAAGAACAATTGCAAGAGGTACGCCAGGATTTTCAGGAGCTGATCTTGCAAATATAGTTAATGAAGCAGCTTTGTTAGCAGCGAGGAAAAATAAGAGAATAGTCACATTACTAGAATTTGAGGAAGCAAAAGATAAAGTTATGATGGGCGCTGAAAGACGTTCAATGGTCATGACAGAAGATGAGAAAAAACTAACTGCATACCATGAAGGTGGACATGCTCTGGTGTCGTTTAATATGCCAAGTTATGATCCAATTCATAAAGCTACTATTATACCAAGAGGAAGAGCTCTTGGAATGGTAATGAACTTACCTGAAAGAGACAAACACGGTTACTCAATAAAATATCTTAAAGCGAGACTAGCTGTTTGTTTTGGAGGAAGAGTGGCTGAAGAATTAATTTTTGGAAAAGATAATATATCTACAGGAGCAGGTGGAGGAAATGGGTCTGATATTAATCAGGCTACACAGTTAGCAAGAGCAATGGTAACAAAATATGGAATGAGTGAAGAAATGGGTCCAGTTGAATATGGGGAAAACCAAGAGGAAGTGTTTTTGGGAAGATCAGTTACTCAAACTCAATCGGTATCAGAGGAAGTTGCTCAGAAAATTGATAAAGAAATAAGAAAGCTCGTAGATGAAGGATATAATAAAGCAAAGGAAATTTTAACAGAAAAAATAGATGATCTACATAAAATTGCAAAAGCTCTAATAACTTATGAGACTTTAACTGGTGAAGAAATAGAGAATATAATTAATAAAAATTTATATCCTAAAGATAAAATTTTAGATAATCCAGAGTCAAAAGATGATCAAGATTCAGCTTTGGGCGCGATGGGTTTAAAACCAAAAATTGTTCATTAATAAATAATGTCAAGATATTACACAAGAGCGTGTAATTTCTACTTCGGCAAACAATCAAAAATTTTAGTAAATAAAAAACAATCTATCCCTTTACATCAGATTAAAGAAATATCTTTTGACCATATTGAGATAATTACAAGAAAAAAAATTAGAAAAATTTCAATAAATAAAATTAGAAATTTACCAAAAGAATTAAAAACAAAAATAAATTCAGATTTAAAAAAAATTAGGTCAAAAAAAACAAATTTTTCAAATTTAAATTTTAAAAAAATTCCAAATATTTTGGGAGTATTAAATCTTACACCCGACAGTTTTTCGGATGGAGGGAAATTTAATAAAAAAAATAAGGGCAATACTCATGCAATGAGTTTATACAAAAGTGGTGCATCTATAATAGATGTTGGTGGAGAATCTACAAGGCCTGGGTCTAAGCCTGTAAATGAAAATAGAGAATGGAATAGAATTAAAAAGATATTAAAATTAATTGTAAAAAAAATACCAATATCTTTAGACACAAGAAAGTCCAGCATTATGGAAAATGGTATTAGAATGGGAGTAAAGCTTATTAATGATGTTTCAGGATTAAGTTATGATCCCAAAACAATAAATATTTTAAAAAAGTATAAAATTCCATTTGTAATTCAGCATTCAGTTGGGACACCAGAAAATATGCAAAAGAAAGCGAAATATAAAAATGAATTATTAGATATTTATGATTATTTTGAAGATAAGATTAAGTTAATAAGATCTAAGGGTATTAAACATAATAATATAATTTTAGATCCTGGAATTGGATTTGGAAAAAATTTGAAACATAATATGAATCTTTTAAGAGGTGTTTCTATTTTTCATTCATTAGGTTTTCCTATACTAGTAGGGAATTCAAGAAAAAGATTTATTAAAGATATATCAAAAAAAAATGATAGCAAAACAAGGATCGGTGGAACTATGGCTTCTTCAATATTTCTTTTAATGCAAGGAATTCAGATTTTAAGAATTCATGATGTTAATGAAGTTAAGCAAGGTATTAAAGTTTTTAACGAGATAGTCAAAAATTAATGATAAAAAAATATTTTGGGACAGATGGAATAAGAGGAGCAGTTAATAGCAAATATATAAATGGAGATATGTTCTTTAAATTTGGACTTGCTAGCGGAACATACTTTAAATCTCAAAAAAAAAGAAAACAAATAGCAATAATTGCAAAAGATACGAGATTGTCAGGATATACACTTGAGCCAGCTCTTGTTTCAGGTTTGGCTTCAGCTGGTATGCATGTTTATACCCTTGGACCCTTGCCAACTAATGGTTTGGCTATGCTAACGAAAGAAATGAAGGCCAATATGGGTATAATGATCACCGCCTCTCACAACCCACATTTTGACAATGGTTTAAAATTGTTTGGTCCTGATGGAATGAAATTATCAGATAAAATAGAAAAAAAAATTGAGCGACTTATAGATAAAAAAATCTCAAAAAACCTTTCACACTCTGAAAAATTAGGAAGAGTTAAAAGATTAGAAACAGGTACAAAAAAATATATTAAAATATTAAAAAAAAATTTCACTAAAGAGTTCAATTTAAGAGGACTAAGAATAGTAATCGATTGTGCAAATGGTGCTGGTTATAAGGCAGGTCCTGAATTATTGAAATCATTAGGAGCTAAAGTCATAGCAATAGGAGTTAAACCGAATGGTTTAAACATTAATAAAAAATGTGGATCAACTTTTCCAAGAAAAATCAGATCTGCTGTTAAAAAATATAAAGCACACATTGGAATATCTTTAGATGGGGATGCTGATAGAATTATAATGTGTGATGAAAAAAGCAATATAATAGATGGAGATCAAATTATAGCTGCTTTAGCAACAAGATGGAAAATCAAAAAAATGTTAAAAGGGGGAGTTGTTGGAACGTTAATGTCAAATTATGGGTTAGAAAAATATTTTAAATCAAAAGGAATAAAATTTCTAAGGGCAAATGTAGGAGATAGATATGTTAAAGAAAAAATGCAGAAATATAATTTTAATTTAGGTGGTGAACAATCGGGACATATTATTTTAGGTAAATTTGCAACTACAGGAGATGGTTTGCTAGTAGCTTTAGAAGCTCTTTTTGCTTTAAGAAAAGGAAAAAAGGCAAGTGAATTTTTTGATCAATTTAAGAAAACACCTCAGCTTTTAGAAAATATTGAAGTTAAAGATAAAAATATAATTAATAAACTAGAGATAAAAAAAATTATAAAAAATGCAGATAAATTAATCAAAGGTAATGGAAGAATTTTAGTAAGAAAATCAGGAACAGAATCTAAAATAAGAGTAATGGGAGAAAGTGATAATAAAGCTCTTTTATACAAATGTGTAAATATGATTATAAAAAAAATTAAATAAATTGAAACCAAAGTCCAAAATTTTAATTATTGCAGGATCTGATTCATCTGGTGGAGCAGGTATTCAAGCTGATATAAAAACTGTTACTGCTCTAGGTTCTTTTGCAATGACAGCAATAACAGCAGTTACTTCTCAAAATACCACAGGTATAAAATCAATTGTTGGAATTAATCCAAAAGAAATTTTTAATCAAATTGTTTATAGTTGCAAAGATATAAGACCTGATGCAATAAAAATTGGTATGCTACATTCTTCAGAGGTTATTAGAATGGTAATGAAAGCTCTGGATGTAATTAAAGTTAAAAAAATCGTATTAGATCCAGTGATGGTTGCTAAAGGAGGGGCTAAACTTATAGATACTAAAGCTATTCAATCATTAAAATTAAAATTAGTTAAAAATGTATCACTTATTACCCCCAATATCCCAGAGGCAGAAATTTTGACTAAAACAAAAATTATAACAAAAGAGGATATGATTTTTGCTGCAAATAAACTTATAGGATTAGGAGCCAAAAATGTACTTATAAAAGGTGGTCATTTAAAACATAAAAATGTAATAGATATTTTAATAAACAAAAAAGATATAAAGATCTTCAAAAGCGAGCGTCACAAAACAAAGAATACCCATGGTACAGGTTGTACATTATCTAGCTCAGTTACAACTTTTTTATCATGTGGAAAAACAGTAAAGAAATCTTGTGAGCTTGGAATTAAGTATGTAAATTCTGCAATTAAATCAAACCCGAAATATGGAAAAGGTCATGGCCCAATTAACCATCTCACTTCCTTAAAAGTAAACAGAAAATTTAAATAATGAAAAATATAGTCGTTGTTGGATCTCAATGGGGTGACGAAGGTAAAGGAAAAATTGTTGATTGGTTATCTGAACAGGCTGATGTAGTAATAAGGTTTCAAGGAGGTCATAATGCTGGCCATACTTTAGTGATTGATGGTGTTACATACAAATTGAGATTACTGCCATCTGGAATAGTTAGAAAAGGCAAAATATCAATTATTGGCAACGGAGTTGTTGTAGATCCATGGGCTCTATTAGAGGAAATAGAAGAAATAAAATCTAAAGGCGTAGAAGTAAATGTAAATAATTTTATTATCTCAGAGTCTGCAAATTTAATTTTGCCTTTTCATAGAGAAATGGATGAGATTAGAGAGGATGCAGCAGGAAAAAGCAAAATAGGAACTACAAGACGTGGAATAGGACCTGCATATGAGGACAAAGTTGGAAGAAGATCTATAAGAGTAATGGATCTAAGATCTGAAAAAAATTTAGATCAAAGACTCGATTCCGTATTAGTTCATCATAATGCGATTAGAAAAGGTCTAGGAAAAACGATTTTTGAAAAAGACCAGCTTAAATCTGATTTGCTTAAAATAGCACCTAAAATATTAGAATTCTCTCAGCCAGTTTGGCTAAAGATTGATCAATTTAAAAAACAAAAAAAGAAAATTTTGTTCGAAGGAGCCCAGGGTATTTTACTTGATGTAGATCATGGAACTTATCCTTTTGTAACTTCATCTAATACGGTTGCTTCAAGCGCAGCTACAGGAACTGGTTGTGGCCCAAATTCAATAAATTATGTTCTAGGAATAACAAAAGCTTATACAACAAGAGTTGGAGAAGGCCCTTTTCCAACAGAGTTAACAGATGATATCGGTGAACTTTTAGGAACACGTGGAAAAGAATTTGGAACTGTTACAAGTAGAAAAAGAAGATGTGGATGGTTTGATGGTGTTTTGGTGAGGCAAACTATCAAAGTTTCAGGGATTGATGGTATCGCTTTAACAAAATTAGATGTACTTGATGAATTAGATGAAATTAAAATGTGTGTTGCTTACGATCTTAATGGCGAAAGATTAGATTATCTACCCGCTGCTGTAGAGGACCAAATAAAAATAAAACCAATTTATGAAACTTTTCCAGGTTGGAAAGTTTCTACAAGTGGAGTCAAAAATATTGACTCGTTACCTGAAAATGCAAAAAAATATATTTTTGCTGTTGAAGATTTTATTGGTGCAAAAGTATCAAGTATTTCAACTAGTCCAGAAAGAGATGACACTATTTTAATTGAAAATCCTTTTGAAGTTTAGTTTGCAGGTAAAAGATTTTTTGATTTAGCTAATAGAAGCATATGCTTTTGGAGTTTTTCAAATGCTTTATTTTCTATTTGTCTAACTCTTTCTCTACTAATTTTATATTTTTTACTTAAATCTTCTAGTGTAGTTGGGTCATCATTTAGTCTTCTTGAGTATAAAATTTCTCTTTCTCTATCGTTAAGAACTTTAATAGAGTCTTTTAATAAATCTTTTCTTTGCTCCATTTCCTCGTGGTGAGCAAATTTTAAATCATGATCAAGTTCTTTATCAACTAACCAGTCTTGCCATTCATCACCATCTTCCCCAACTTGAGCATTTAGCGAGAACTCCTTTCCAGAAAGTCTTCTATTCATCGAAACGACTTCTTCTTTACTTACATCAAGCTTATTAGCTATATGATCAACGTGTTCATCTCTTAAGTCCCCTTCAGTTTCTGGAGAAATTTGATTTTTAATTTTTTTTAAATTAAAAAATAATTTTTTTTGAGCAGTAGTAGTTCCAATTTTGACAAGACTCCAAGATCTTAAAATATATTCTTGAATAGAAGCCTTAATCCACCACATTGCATAAGTTGCCAATCTAAAACCTTTTTCTGGTTCAAATTTCTTAACAGCTTGCATAAGACCTACATTTCCCTCTGAAATCATTTCATTAATAGGCAAACCATATCCTTTGTAGCCCATAGCAATCTTTGCAACTAATCTCAAATGACTAGTGACTAGTTTTTCTGCAGCTTTAATATTACCAGTCGTTCTCCAATTTTTTGCTAGCATATATTCCTCTTCTGCAGCTAACATAGGAAATTTTTTAATCTGCTCTAAATATGCAGATAGCCCACCTTCATTAGAAAGCGTTGGCAGATTGTTACTCATTGTTGTAGTCATAGAAGTGTTTATTTAATTAATTATGCCTAATTTTCAATAATTTATTCTTCAGTGTTTCTAAGCATTTTTAGAATATTATTTAGATCTTGTGGCAAAAGTGAGGAAAAAATCATCTCTTTCTTAGTACGTGGATGTATAAATCCTAAAGTTTTTGCATGCAGGAATTGTCTATTTAATTTAGTAATTGAATTTTGAATATTAAAATCAATATTTTTTAATTTTTTATATTTTTTTTTATATTTGTCATCTCCAACTAGACTATTACCTTTAAAGTTCATATGAACTCTTATCTGATGTGTTCTTCCTGTTTCTAATTTACATTCAACTAAACTTAAAGTCGGTGTTTTTTGATTTTCAAAAATTTCAAGTGTTTTATAATTTGTTATAGCTTTCTTACCTTTAGAACTACTAACTTCCATTAGTTGTCTATTTTTTGAACTACGAGTTATAAATGTTTCAATCCTTCCTAAGGAGGGCCTTAATTTTCCCCAAATTAAAAGCTGGTACTCTCTTATAATTGTATGATCACTAAATTGTTTTGATAAATTTTCATGAGTTTCATTATTTTTTGCAATTACAACTAAACCAGATGTGTTTTTATCAATTCTATGAACAATACCAGGTCTTAACTCGTCACCTATATTCGATAAAGAATCCTT
>CACJIB010000011.1 GCA_902593405.1 uncultured Pelagibacteraceae bacterium
TTTTAACTTTTCCAGAACCTGAAAAAGTTAGATTATAATTTTTAAAATTAATTTTTAATTTTTGATTATTGAAATAAATATTTTTATTAGTTTGGGGGAAGAAAATTTTTAAAAATTCTTGTTGTTCTAAAACTATATTTTTTAAAAATAATTCTGAATCTATATTGAAATCCTTATCTTTTTTATTTATTAAATATTTAATTTCATCTACTTCATCAGTGTTTAACTGGATATTTCCCTCGCCCTTAATTGATAAATTGTTATCCTTATAATTTAAATTTAATTTATGATTATCGAGCAAAATTAATTCATCAACTTCTGGAAAATAATTATTAATTATGTTTAATTTTTTATATTTAAGCTTAGTAATATTTATATCAGAACTTAATATAATATTTTTAACTTTAAATTTTTCATCTATTTCTAAAGAAAATTCATTATTTGTTTTAAATTTAGCATCATCAATAATTATATTTTCAAAACTTAAATTTAATAATTTTAATATATTTGAATTTAAACTTGACTGATCATTTTCAACGATAGCATCAACTAAAAAACTATTTTTTTTCTTTTTTATTTTTAATTTTTTTGAAGTAAAATTTACTTCTTCTGCTTTAAAATTTATCTCATTAAAAATATAATTATCTTTTTGAAAATTGAAATTAAAATTTATATTCTTTAAATTTGCCTTATTTAAAAAATTAATACTTGCATCTTTTATTAAACCCTCGATTTCATAATCATTTTTAATTTTGCCATTTTCATCGATATTCAAACTCAAATTTATAATTACATCACCTTTTTTTATAATTTTTTCTAACATAAATAACTGAGGTTTATTATTTGTGGTCCGAATAAATTTAATTAAATCATTTAATAATATAGACTTAGTTTTTACCTCTATATTTGATGATGAAATCTTATTTTTAATTAAAGAAATGAGCGAAACTTGCGTTTTAATGCTTTCTAATGCTAAAGGTCTTTTTAAAAAATATACTGTGGAACCAACAGTTTTTGCATAAATTTTTAGTTTAAAAGGGTCTAGAGTTAACTTAATTTTTTTTAAATCTATATCTATTTTTTTATTTATCAGTGAAATTCTTTTTTTAATTTGATCATTAAAATTATCTGTCTCTATACCAACAGTACTAAGATAAACTGTCAAAATAACTAACACTGACAGAAATAAGATAAAATATTTTAAAATATTATTTTTCATTTAACTTATAAAGTGATTGTTCCAAAAATTCATCAATATCACCATCTAATACTTTATCAGGACTAGTGCTTTCAAAATTTGTTCTATTATCTTTTACAAGTCTGTAAGGTTGAAGAACATATGATCTAATTTGATGACCCCAACCTATTTCAGATTTAGAACTTTCGACATTTTGATTTTCTTCCTCTCTTTTTTTTATTTCAAAATCATATAATCTTGCTCTCAACATATTCATGCATGTTTCTTTATTTTTGTGTTGAGATCTTTCATTTTGACATTGAACAACAATTTTTGATGGAATATGTGTTACTCTAACTGCGCTATCAGTAGTATTTACATGCTGGCCACCTGCTCCACTGGAACGATAAGTGTCTATTCTTAAATCTTTTTCTAAAATTTCTATTTTTATATTTTCATCCACAACTGGATAAATCCAAACACTTGCAAAACTTGTGTGCCTTCTTGCTCCAGAGTCGAAGGGAGATATTCGCACTAATCTATGTATTCCAGATTCTTTTTTTAACCATCCAAAAACATAATCGCCATCTATTTTAATTGTAGCTGATTTAATCCCAGCTTCATCACCTTTATGCTCACTTATTAAACTTGATTTAAAATTTTTTTTATCAGACCATTTCAAATACATTCTTCTAAGCATATCTGCCCAATCTTGACTTTCTGTGCCTCCAGCACCAGCATGTATTTCTATATAGCAATTTAAAGGATCGGCCTCATTAGATAAAAAACACTTAATTTCATTTTTTTTAACTTCACTTCTTAAGTCTTTTATATTTTGCAGAACTTCTTTTTGAACTTGTAAATTTTCTTCTTCAAGAGCAAGTTGGTTTAAATCATCTAAATCTTTTAGTTTTTCAATATTATTATTTAAAGAATTAGTTAAATCTTCATATAATTTCTTCTCCTTGATTACATTTTGAGAATTATTTTTATCTTGCCAAAAATTGGCACTCAACATTTGTGAATTTAAAGATTGCAGTTTTGAATAGATATTTTTTTTTTCAAAGATACTCCTGTATTTTTTGATTAATCTTTTCAACCTCTTCTTTAAAATATTGATAATTATTATCCATTAATAAAACTTTAATATATTATTTGAGTCTAATCTATCTGAATTTGTATAAAGTACTTTTCCATCAACTACATTTTCTTTTTTAAAAACCTCAATAATAGTATTCTTTGAGTTAAATTTCGCTTTTTGACCTGTTGTAGGGTCTACAACCATCATCACTGCTCCTTTAGCAGCCTTAAATGGTCTTGCATCATATTTGTTAACAGAATCACTGATAAAACTTTTAAATATTGGCAAAGCAGTTTTAGATCCTGTTTCATATTTTCCTAGTGGAATTGGGTTATCTGAACCAACATAAACACCAACTAGTACATTTGAAGTAAACCCTATAAACCAAGTATCTGTATTTTTATTTGTTGTTCCAGTTTTGCCTGCAATATTTAAATTTAAGTCTTTTAGTTTTTTAGCTGTACCTCTTTGAACAACTCCTTCTAAAATTGATGTCATTTGAAAAGCCGTTTCTGGAGAAAAAATTTGTTTATAGTTATTTTTAATCTCTGGATAATCGTTGGTTAAATAAGAAATTTGATCACAATTCATACATTTTCTTTTATCATTATTAAAAATAGTGTTTCCCTCGCTGTCTTGAATTCTATCTATCAGTATTGGTTCAACAAGTTTTCCTCCATTAACAAAAACTGAATAAGCAGATGTAAGTTTTAATAAAGTTGTTTCAGCAGATCCCAGAGATATAGATAAAAGTTCTTCTGGATTATCATAAATTTTTAATGCTTTTGAAAAATTAACTATTTTCTCTACACCAAGATTTTGGGCTATTCTTACTGTCATTAAATTTCTAGATTTCTCCAAACCAACCCTTAAAGTCGAGGGTCCATAAAATTTTTTTCCATAATTTTCTGGTTTCCACATTTTTAAATCATCTCCTTGGTCTAAAACCAGTGGTGCGTCTAGAACTAATGATGTTGGTGTAAATTCATTCTCTAAAGCTAATGCATAAACAAATGGTTTAAAAGCTGATCCAGGCTGTCTTTTAGCTTGAGTTGCTCTGTTAAATTCACTTTGTTTAAAACTAAAACCACCACTTAGTGCTAAAACTCTTCCAGTAAATGGATCCATCACAACAATTCCACCATTTACTTTTGGTAATTGTTGTAAATTGAAAATATTTTCCTCAACATTTTTAACATAAATTACATCACCGGGTTTTAATAATTTATTAAATTCTTTCTTTGTCCAAGAAATACCCTGATATTCAATAACACCTTTGATATTATCTTCTGTTTCTATTTCTGCTGAAAATTTATTTATCTTTTTGACTATTGCTAATTTCCAATTAATTGAGCTTTCTAATTTATACTTTTCTAAATTTTTTTTCCATTCTGAATTATAAATCTTATTAGTAAGTGGTCCTCTCCATCCCTTTCTTTTATCATAAGCTATTAACCCATCTCTAAGTGATTTTGTTGCAATTATTTGTAAATTTAAATCTATTGGAGTATTGATATTAAAACCTTGTTTGTAAACTTTATCATAGCTCAAAGTTTCAATTACGCTCTTTCTCACATCTTCTATAAAATATTGAGCATCTTCTAAATAAATTTTTTTATTTTTTTTTAAAATTATTTCCTCTTTTGTAAGTTTTTCATACCATTCTGAAGTTAAATAATTGTTTTCTAATAAATTTTTTAAAACTAGGTTTCTTCTAAATTTTGCTACATCTGGATCTCTATACGGATTATATCTGCTAGGTGCTTTTGGTAAAGCTGCCAATAATGCAGCTTCTGAGTAATTTAAATCTTTGATAGACTTATCAAAATATTCTAAGCTTGCAGCAGCTACTCCATATGCTCCACTTCCAAGATAAATTTGGTTTAAATAAAGTTCTAGAATTCTTTCTTTAGATAAAGCTCTTTCTATTCTAAAAGCTAGAATTGCTTCCTTAATTTTCCTATTTAAACTTACTTCATTTGTTAGTAAAAAGTTTTTTGCTACCTGTTGGGTAATCGTAGATGCTCCCTCTAACCTTTTAGATGATAAAATATTTGAAATATTATTTATTATAGCTCTAATAACACCTTTGGCATCAACACCAGGATGTTTAAAAAAATTTTTATCTTCAGCAGATAAAAATGCATTAATTACATTTTTTGGAATTGAATTAAATGGAACAAATACTCTTTTTTCCTGTGAAAAATCTGCCACCAAGTCTCCATTGCCTGAGTAAACTTTACTTGAAACTGGAGGTTTATAATTTTTTAGAAATTTATAATCTGGTAAATCATTTGAATAAGTCCATAAGATACTTATTATCAAAATTGCTGATAAAAGAATAAAAGACGTAATTAAAATAAAGATATTTCTTAAAAATTTATTCATTTTAATTTCATTATATCTTGGAATTTGTTAAAGATATGGCAAGAAATTAAACAAAATTTTTAAAATTAAATTACTAATGAAATTAACATTCATAAAATTATGGAAAAAAATTTATACATTGATGCATCGCATCCTAACGAAACTAGAGTTGTTCTTAAATCAGGTGAAAATATTGAAGATTACGAGTACGAAGGTTTAAAAAATAACTTAATTAAAAATAATATTTATTTAGGGAAAGTAAGTAGAATTGAACCCTCTTTGCAAGCAGCCTTTGTTGACTTTGGAAGAGAGAGGCATGGGTTTTTATCTTTTAATGATATTCAGTCGGATTATTATCAGATACCAAAAGCAGATTTAGAGAGAATTAAAGAGGAGGAAGAAAAAGCTAGAGAAGAACTTTCAAGAGAAGTTGAGGCTAAAGAAGAAGAAAATATTGCTGAAGGAAAACTAGAAATTGATGACCCTATAGAAAAGATATCAGAGGAGCAAATAGAAGAAGTTTCAAATAATAAAGAAAATATTTCTGAAAAAGAAAATTTTAGTGATTTAAAAGAAAAAAAAAAGGAGCATAGATTTAAATTTAAAAGGTATAAAATTCAGGAAGTAATTAAACCTAACCAGGTAATCCTCGTACAAGTAACTAAAGACGAGAGAGGTCAAAAAGGTGCAGCTTTAAGCACTTTCATTTCTATTGCTGGAAAATATATAGTATTAATGCCAAACACTCCTAAAGGAGGAGGTATATCCAGAAAAATATTTAATCCTGCTGACAGAAAAAAAATAAGAACAATTTTAAATGAAATTGAAATACCTAAGGAGATGGGATTAATTGTAAGAACTGCTGGAAGCAATAAAACAAAAAATGAAATTAATAGTGATTTATCAACTTTGATCAATACTTGGGGTCAAATAAAAGAAAATGCAATTAACTCTATTGCTCCTTCCTTAATTCATCAAGAAAGTGAAATAATTAAAAGAACTTTAAGAGATATGTTTGACGAAAATACCAAAAATATAATTGTAGAAGGTAACGAGGGTTATAAAAAAGCCCAATCGTTCATGAAAACTATGATGCCATCAAATGTGAAAAAAGTAAAAAAATATAGAGGAAAAATTCCACTATTTATTCAAGAAAATATTGAACAAAAATTAAATCAAATTTTTGATTCTGAAATTAAACTTAAATCAGGAGGATATTTGGTTATTAACCCAACAGAGGCTTTGATTTCTATTGATATAAATTCTGGAAGTTCAATCAAAGGAAAAAATGTTGAAAGTACTGCTTTAGATACGAATATTGAAGCCGCAGAGGAAATTGCAAGACAAATAAAGATAAGAGATTTATCTGGTTTAATCATTATAGATTTTATTGATATGCTAAGTTATGGAAATAGGAGGTTGGTAGAAAGAAAACTAAAAGAAAAATGCAGATCAGATAGAGCAAGAATTCAAATTGGAAGAATAAGTAATTTTGGTCTTTTAGAAATGTCAAGACAAAGGTTAAGGGAAAGTGCAATTAAATGGAGAGTTACATTAACAGATGAGTCTTTTGCTCAAAAACTACTAAAAATTGTTGAATTAAAAGCTGTAATTAACAAAGCTAAATTTGTTGAATTAAAAGTATGTAAAAAAGTTTCGGATTTCCTTAAAGAAAATTTTGTTGACGATTTAACATATTTTGAGAAAAAAAATAAAATGACAATAGATATTATTAGTGACAATTCTTTAATTATACCTGAGTACATCATAGATATTAAAAATAAATCAAAAAAAACAATTGAGTTAATAGAGTATTATGAAAAATTGAAAAATTTGGAAATACAAAACAAAGAACGCAAGTTAGCAGAAAATAAAGAGAAGAAAAAAATTAATAAAAAAACTTTTAAGAAAAAAAGATATTATAAAAAAACTAAATAATTCCTTTTGAAGGAGATGACGGATTGCCCATTAAAATTTTATCTATTCTTCCAGACTTGTAGGATTGTCTGCCAGCGATAACAGCATTTTTAAAAGCAAGTGCCATTTCAAAAGGTTTTTTGGCTTTTGCAATTGCTGTATTAACAAGTACTCCATCGCATCCTAGCTCCATTGCAATAGTTGCATCGGATGCTTGACCTAAACCAGCGTCAATAATTAATGGAAGTTTAGTTTGTTTTCTAATTATTTGAATATTGATTTTGTTTTGAATGCCAAGTCCTGATCCAATTGGTGCAGCCAAAGGCATTATTGCGTCAGCACCTGAATTCTCTAGACGCTTAGCCATTAAAGGATCATCATTACAATAAACCATAACCTTAAAACCTTCTTTAGCAAGAACTTCTGTAGATTTTAAAGTTTCAATCATGTCGGGAAATAAATTCTTTTTATCTCCTAAAACTTCTAATTTAACTAGCTTCCAACCACCTATCTCTCTTGCTAATCTCAAAGTTCTCAAAGCTTCTTTTGAATTAAAACATCCAGCAGTATTGGGTAAATATGTAATTTTTTTTGGATCAATATAATCCATTAGTAAAGGCTTATTTTTATCAGAAATGTTAACTCTTCTTACAGCAACTGTTACGATTTCTGCTCCAGAAAGTTTAATTGCTTTTGCGCAGTCAGACATACTTTTATATTTTCCTGTTCCAACAATTAATCTGGAATTAAATTTTTTGTTCGCAATAATGAGACTATCTTTTTTCATATTAACCGCCTCCAATAAAATGAACTATTTCAATTTTATCATTTTTATTTAATTTTATTTTATTTATTTTTTTTTTATCTATTATTTCTTCATTAAGCTCAATAGCTACTTTATTTAATGGAATTTTTAGATTATTTATCACTTCAGAGAGGTTAGAATCTTGATATATAGATTTGATTTCGCCATTTATTTTAATTTTTATTTTTTTTATTTTTTTCATCGTATATAAGTGCTGAATGAATAATAAAATAATTATTATTAATGGTCCAAATCTTAATCTATTAGGAGAAAGAGAACAATCACAATATGGATCAACCACGTTTGAACAACTTAAAGAAAATTGTTCTAAAAAAGGACAAAAAATTGGTCTTGATATTGAATTTGCTCAATCTAATGTTGAAGGAGAGCTTGTTAATATAATTCAAGATGCTAGGAAAAAATTTGATGGTATGATTATAAATGCTGCTGCATTCACTCATACTTCAGTGGCAATAAGAGATGCTCTAGATTTATTTAAAAAACCAATAATAGAGCTACATTTATCTAATATTTATAAAAGAGAAGAATTTAGACATAAATCACTTATAAGTGGTGTCGTAACTGGAGGAATTTTTGGATTAGGTGCTGAAGGATATATTTTGGCCATAATTTCATTACAAAAGACTCTGCAAAATGAAAATAGATAAAAAAATAATTAAAGAATTAAGTGATTATTTAAAAGAATTTAATCTTACTGAAATAGAAATAACTGAAAAAGATACAAAAATTAAAGTATCAAAAAATAATATTTCAATAAGTAATCAACCACAAGTTATATCGCCCTCATTATCTGGAACAAGTTCAACATCTGAAAAAGCTCAAAATTTAAAAACAGGAATTGAAATTATTTCACCTATAATAGGAACGGCGTATCATGCTCCTGAACCTGGTGCTAAAAAGTTTGTTGAGATTGGAAAAAAAATTAAAAAAGGTGATACAATAATGATCGTTGAGGCAATGAAAACAATGAATCATGTTCCTTCAACAGCGGATGGTGTAGTAAAAGAAATTTGTGTTGAAGATGGCCAACCTGTAGAATTTGGTCAAACTATTATTATCCTAGAATAAATAATGTTTAAAAAAATTTTAATTGCAAACCGTGGGGAAATTGCAGTTAGAATTATTAGAGCATGTAAAGAATGGGGAATTCCTACTGTAGCTGTTCATTCAGATGTAGATAGAGAAAGTATGCATGTTAGAATGGCTGATGAAAGTGTATGTATTGGTTCTCATCAACCAGCAAATAGTTACTTAAATATTCCAGCATTAATGTCAGCAATAGAGCTTACAAATGCTGATGCTGTTCATCCAGGATATGGTTTTCTCTCTGAAAATGCAAATTTTGCAAGAATTTTAGAGGAGAACAAAATTAATTTTATTGGAGCCTCATCAAAACATATTGAAATGATGGGTGATAAAATCCAAGCAAAAAAAATAGCTAAAGAAAATGGATTGCCGGTTATTGAGGGATCTGAAGGGGGTGTAAAAGATGTGTATGAAGCAAAAGAACTTTGTAAAAAAATTGGTTTTCCTGTTTTAATCAAAGCCTCAGGTGGAGGTGGAGGCAAAGGTATGAAAATAGTTTACAAGGAAGAAGAATTTGAGTCTTTGTTTTCAACAGCTAAATCTGAAGCACAAAAATACTTTGGTAATGATGAGGTCTATATTGAAAAATTTTTTCAAAATCCAAGACATATTGAGGTTCAAATATTATCTGGAAAAAATAGAGTTGTTCACCTTCATGAAAGAGATTGTTCAGTACAAAGAAGACATCAAAAATTAATAGAGGAAACACCAAGTCCAGTTTTAAATGATGAAATAAGAAAAGATTTATTTGAGAGAACAGTAAAAATGGTCGCTAAAATAGGTTATATGGGAGCTGGAACTGTTGAGTTTATATATGAAGATGGGAAATTTTATTTCCTTGAAATGAATACAAGAGTTCAAGTTGAACATCCAGTGACAGAAATGGTTACAGGGATCGATATAATCAAAGAACAAATTTGGATTGCTTTTTCAGGAGAAACAGCTTTGAAACAAAGTGATATAAATCCTAGAGGACATGCAATTGAATGTAGAATAAATGCTGAAGACGCAAGTAAAAACTTTCAGCCTTCACCTGGAGTTATTACTATGTGTCATCAACCATCTGGTTTTAGGACCAGAGTAGATGGTGCAATATTCCAAGGATATAAGGTAACACCTTATTACGATAGTATGGTCTGTAAGTTAATTTGTCATGGAAGAAACAGAACAGAAGCAATTCAAAGAATGAATAGATCATTAGATGAATTTGTTATTGAGGGAATAACTACAACAATACCTCTACATAAAAAATTACTAAACCACAAAAAATTTATCAATTCAGATTTTAACGTTAGCTGGCTAGATAAAGATTCAATTGTTTAATAACATTTCACAAGCCAAACATCGTAAACAGGATGATCAAAAGGTGCAATAGATGGACTTGATGAAAACATCCAGCCATTAAAAACAAAAACTTCATCATTATTTTTATTTGTTAAATCTCTAACTTGTATATAAGCAGTTATCTCCGGATTATCATCAAATTCTGAATTTTTACATTTAAGACTTTTAATTGATAAATCTTTAAACTTTATTAATTCTCCATTTTTAAGTTTAAGCAAGGTATTTTTGGAACTTATTTTGTCCAAAATTTTTATATCAGTAAAAGTTCCCTCTAAATTACTTTTTGCGTTCGAGTTTAAAACTAAACAAAAATAAAATAAAAAAACTAAATAGATTAATTTAAAATTATTCTTTCCAACTTGAGTATTTCTTTTTAATACCATCTTGATTTTTATTTGGATAATATGCTGAGTCAGTTCCAGTTAAATTTTCTTGATGTGGCTTTTGCCAATCGTATTTTTCTAAGGTGTGTTTTTTTTCTATTTTATTAGGTGTAAAATGAATCCAAGAATACCATTCAACAGGAATTTTTGATGCATCAATTGTGTTTGCGTAGATAACCCATCTTTTTCCACTTTTGCTTTCATAGTATTTGTTACCCAACTCATCAGTACCGACAAGTTTTCCGAAAAAAATAGTTTTTAGTCTAGTTCCAAAAGTGTCTTGATTCCACCATGTGAAAATTTTTCTTAAAAGTGTCAACATAATATTTTTTATTTATTCAATTAAAAATTGTAAAATTTAAATTAGACTAAAATATGAATATGTATATAAATTAATTGATTCATTATTCAAATTAAAATTTAAATTGAGGTCAAATGGCAAAATATTTAGTTGAAACTTATTACACATGTACCTTTAAGGTAAATCATTATTTAGATGATATTAACGAGGCAGAATTAAAAAATTTAGAAAAGAGAGACGATGGGAAATTCGAAGTTTTAGATGTAAAACTTGATAATAGAAAAACAAAAAGTCTAGACCCTAAAAACAATAAAGTTCTTGAAAACAGCAAAGTAGAAGTAGTTACCGAAACAGATAAAAAAAGCCCAATAAAAAAAGAAAGTGTAATAACAAGTATAAACACAGCTAATGAAAAGTCAGGTAAAAGATTTAGCATGCCAGACAGAAGAAAAGGATATATTCAAAAAGCTACTATTGGTGACCACAAAGTTTACCTACATACTGGGGAATATGAAGATGGAAAAATTGGAGAAATATTTATTGATACTAGTAAAGAGGGTGAACTTGTTAAAGCTTTAATGAATAATTTTGCAATTGCTGTTTCTCTAGGCCTTCAATATGGTGTTCCGTTAG
Source organism: uncultured Pelagibacteraceae bacterium (assembly GCA_902593405.1). Taxonomy (GTDB): domain Bacteria; phylum Pseudomonadota; class Alphaproteobacteria; order Pelagibacterales; family Pelagibacteraceae; genus Pelagibacter. The sequence continues at coordinate 11,116 of CACJIB010000011.1, forward strand.
ATGAGTTTATAAGTGCATTTGTTGATACAAAATTTGAACCATCTGGAAAAGTCTATGGCAATGATAGAATTTTAAGCGCCACATCAATTTTGGATTATATCTTCAGAGAATTAGCTATTTCATATCAAAATAGAGAAGATCTAGCTCACACTCCTGCGATTGGAGGAAGTGATGCTGTAAATACTGAAGATCAAAACTCTGATGATCAAAATCAATTATTGAAAATTGTAAAAGATATAACTAGCAAAGGTTTCGTTAGAAATAATTATAAAAAAAATCTAGTTGACCTTTCAGATGTAAAAATAAGTTTAAAAGGTAAAAAATAAGTTATTTTTTAGTTTTTAAAGTTAAATTTAATTCTTTTAGTTGATCTGGATTTACCTCAGATGGTGCATTCATCATTAAATCTTGTGCGTTCTGGTTCATTGGAAACATTGTAACTTCCCTAATATTTTTTTCATTTGCTAGCAACATTACTATCCTGTCAATTCCTGGTGCTATACCTCCATGCGGTGGCGCACCATAACTAAGTGCATTTATCATACCACTAAATTTTTCATTTACTTGATTTTTATCATATCCTGCAATCGAGAAAAGTTTATACATAAGTTCTGGTTTATGATTTCTAATTGCTCCTGAAGATAATTCTATACCATTACAAACTATGTCGTATTGATAAGCGAGTATGTCTAATGGGTTTTCAAAATCTTTTTCACTCAAATCACCTTGAGGCATTGAAAATGGATTGTGACAAAATTCAATCTTGTTTGTTGATTCATCCTTTTCAAACATTGGATAATCCACAATCCAGCAAAATGCAAAAACATTTTCATCAATTAAATCTAGATCTTTAGCAATTTTATCTCTTGCTAGTGCAGTAATTTTTTCTAATTCGTTTTGTTTCCCACAAGCCATAAAAATACTATCCCCTATTTCACAGTTTGTTTTTTTCATGATTTCAACCAATGCATCTTGAGAAAAAAACTTTCCTATAGGGCCTTTTGCTGAAATATCTTTATCTTTTTCAAAAGTAAAATAAGCTAAACCAGAAGCGCCTTCTTCTTTAGCCCATTTATCAATGTTATCAAAAAAACTTCTCGGTTTATCTTTCGTATTTTTTGTAATAATACACCTCACTTTGGATCCAGATTTTACTAATTTTTTAAATATTTCAAATGAAATATCTTCTCTTGTAAAAATTTCAGTTATATCATTTACGATGAGTGGGTTTCTTAAATCTGGTTTATCAGTACCATATTTGAGCATTGATTCCTTATATGAAATCTTTGGAAATTTATCAAACATCAGTTTTTTGGTAGAAAAATTTTTAAATGTATTAACCATTAACTTTTCAACAACATTAAATACATCTTCTTGTTCAACAAATGACATTTCCAAATCTAATTGATAAAACTCCCCAGGACTTCTGTCTGCTCTTGCATCTTCATCTCTGAAACAAGGTGCAATTTGAAAGTATCTATCAAAGCCCGAAACCATTATTAATTGTTTAAATTGTTGGGGGGCTTGAGGTAATGCATAAAATTTTCCTGGATTTAAACGACTAGGTACTAAAAAATCTCTCGCACCTTCTGGACTAGACGATGTTAAAATTGGTGTTTGAAATTCTAAAAAACCTAATTTAGTCATTTCATTTCGGATATATGAAATAACTTTAGATCTTAAAATAATATTTTCATGAATTTTTTTTCTTCTTAAATCTAAAAATCTGTATTTCAATCTTATTTCTTCTGCATATTCTTGATCACTAAAGATTGGCATAGGAAGTTCTTTACAGGTGCCTAAAACTTCATGCTGCTCAATAACAACCTCGATGTCACCGGTGTCAATTTCAGAATTAATTGTTTCTTTAGATCTGTTAACAACTTTCCCCTCAACTTTAATTACTGTTTCTAATTGCATTTTTTCTAAATCAGAAAAATATTTATTATCTTTATCAATTATACATTGGGTAATTCCGTAATTATCTCTTAAATCAATAAATAATAAGTTCCCATGGTCTCTTTTTTTATTTATCCAGCCTGAAAGAGAAATTTTTTTATCTACATCCTCTTTTCTTAATTCATTACACTTGTGTGTTCTGTATTTATTCAATTAAACCTCTAATGCTTCTTTTATAATTTTAAAATCGATTGGTTTCTTTCTTTTTAAACTAATTTCGTCGATTTTATATATGAAATCGGAAATTTTGCCATAAGTTCTATCAATTCTCTTAATTATAAATTCAATAAGTTTTTGGTTTATTGATATTTGACGATCAGAAAGATTTTTTAATATTAGTGCATAAATTAAATCATCACCAGGTTTTTCTATTTGAGATAAAATAAAATTAGTAGATCTTGAATTAAGATCATTTAATTTAAATTTAAAGTCAACTATTGGTTTTTTTGAGGTTATAATTAAATACTTATTATCCTGATCAATTATATTTATAAGTGTAAATAATAAGTTTTCATTTATTTTTTCAGTTAAATCCTCAACAATAATATTTTCATATATTTTTATTTGTTGAAGAAAATCATTATTAATATCTTCTGCATTAATTTTAATTCCTCTATGCTTTTCTAAAAATATATTTATTAAATGACTTTTTCCTGAAAACTTTTCACCTATTAAGTTTATAAAATTTTTATCCCATTTTGGCCAACTATTTAAAAGGCTAAAAGAGTGTTCGTTGCTGTTTGAAACATAAAAATCCTGATCTTTAAAATTTTGATCATAATCAAATTTAAGTATTTGCTGATTAAGATTTGTCATTTAAAACCCAAATTTTATTTTTAATTTCAAAATCATAATTTTGATCACTCATAACTTCTAAAAACTTATCAGGTGTTCCATTAAAAATAACTTTATAAAAATTATTTCGATTATCGAACTTATAAATTGAAAAATTATATATCAAATCCATATCAGATAAAATTTTTTCAAATTTATTAATTTTTATATTATTAGAATTATCAATAGAAATATTTAGAGATAGTTTTACTGAAGTATTGATTTGATTTTGTGATTTCCAAAAATCTTCGTAGATTAATTTTAAATTATCAATAAATTCAAATAACTCTTCTTCATCATCAAAATTTACTTCAGTATAATTTAAATTTTTTAAATTGTTATTTTGATTAAAAAAAATTTTGTTAAATACTCTTATTTTATTATTATCCTTAAATACAATCATAATAATGTAGTCATTTATATTGTATTTATTTATAATTTCTTTGAAGTCATAAGTTTCCAAAACATTAATATTTTGTTTTATCAATCTAAAATCGTCTAAATCTTCAGTAGGTAAAATATAATTTAAAAGACTGTATTTTTTATTATTTAAATTCCAACTGGAAAATAACTTATTCTCAGAGAACATTAAAACTCGATTTTTATTTTGATCAACAAGTACGGGGATGAATAAAAAATCTTTTTTCACAGGTAAAGATGGAAAAATATTTTTCGTTTCTAATAAATCAAATATATTTTTTTTATTAAATGAAACATTCAGGGCAAGATAATAAATTTCATCAATAAACTTTTCTTCTTTAATTGAGAAAGTTTCTATCATTCCTTTTATTTGATTAATTGATGTATTTTTTAATTTTACCTGATCTTTACTTTGGACAATTGACAAAATAAGTTCATCAAATGCCTTTAAAAATCCTTTATCGATAATTTCATTTTTATTAAAATTTATTTCAAAAGGTGTTGATATTTCAATGTCATTTATAGAAAATGTCTTTGCATGACTTTTTTCTGTGGAAAAGAAAATATTTATTAAAGCGAGAAATAAAAAAAAATTATATAAAAGCTTTAAATTACTAAGAAGAAAAATAAATTTCATAAAACATATTAATGAATAAAAAAAAATATACCTATAAAAAAAGTGGAGTTAATATTAAAGCTGCAGACAAGTTTGTTGATTTCATATCTACAGTTTCTGCAAAAAAAAGAGGCAAAAAAAAGTTCTCTAATATAGGAGGGTTTGGTTCAATCACAAATATACCAAGTAATATTAAACAACCTAGAATCGTTGCTTGTACTGATGGCGTGGGAACCAAAATTGAAATTGCTAATACATTAAATAAATTTGATACTATTGGTATTGATTTGGTTGCTATGAGTGTAAATGATTTAATTGTTCAAGGAGCTAAACCCTTGCTTTTTTTAGATTATATTTCAATAAATAAAATTGATCTTAAAAAACTTAAACCAATTATAAAAGGAATTAACAAAGGCTGCAATCAATCAGAATGTGAACTTGTTGGTGGAGAAACTGCTGAAATGCCAGACACGTATGAAAAAGGTAAATTTGATATCGCAGGTTTTGCTGTAGGAGTTGTAGGAAAGAATAGAATTTTAAATAAAAATAAAATAAAAAAGAATAATCTTATAGTTGCAGTTCCTTCCAGCGGTTTACATTCTAATGGGTATTCTCTTGTAAGATATTTATTAAAACAAAAAAAAATAAATATTAAAAAAAATAAATTTTTAAAATCTGAGCTTCTAAAACCAACTAAAATATATGTTAAAGAAATAATGAATTTGACAAATAAAAACTTAATCAATGGCTGTGCAAATATAACTGGTGGAGGTTTGTCTGATAATATTAAAAGAATTATTCCAGATAAGCTTTCTGCACATATAAGTTTAGATAAAATTAAAACTTCTAAAATATTTAATTGGCTTAAAAATAATGGAATTTCTGATAGAGAAATGCTTAAAACATTTAATTGTGGAGTTGGTTTTTGTCTTATTGTTGAAAGTAAAAATTTAAAAAAAATAATTAAATTTTTTTCAAAAGAATACAAACCGTATGTTATTGGAAAAATTTTAAATGGTAAAAACAAAGTTAAGTTAAATGGTTCTGTCAACTGGTATCAATAGAATTAAAACAGCTGTATTTATTTCAGGGACAGGAAGTAATTTAAAATCTTTAGTTAAATTTTCTAAAACTAAATTCTCTCCTATATCAATTAACTTTATTGTTTCGAATAACTCTAAGGCAAAGGGTCTAAATTATGCCAAAAAATTTAAGATTAAAAAAAAAGTTTTAAATTTTAAAAACAAAAAATTAAGTGAAAATAAGCTACTTTCAATCTTAAAAAAAAATAATATTGAAATAATTTGTCTGGCTGGATTTATGAAAATTTTGTCAAAAAATTTTATAAAAAAATTTAAAGGAAAAATTTTAAATATACACCCCTCTTTACTGCCTAAATATAAAGGATTAAATACTCACCAAAGAGTATTAAATAATAAAGAAAAATACTCAGGATGCACTGTTCATTTTGTAAATGCTAGATTGGATTCGGGCAAGATCATTCTACAAAAGAAAGTAAAAATTTTAAAAAAAGATACGGAGTCCTCTCTTGCTAAAAAAATTTTAGTTCAAGAGCATAAACTGTACCCAAAAGCTATATTAAAAGTTTTTAATCTTTAAAGAAAAAATCAATTTCAATTTTAGCATTTTCAACGCTATCTGATCCATGTACTGAATTTTTATCAATTGAAATTCCATATTTTTTTCGAATAGTGCCTTCTTCTGCATCTTTTGGATTTGTAGCACCCATTAATTCCCTGTTTCCCAAAACTGCATCCTCTTTTTCAAGAACCATAACAACAATTGGACCGGATGAAAGATAATTGCATAAATCGTTATAAAATGGCTTTGTTTCATGAACTTTATAAAATTTTTCTGCTTCAGATTTCTCAATTTGTATTTTTTTTTCTTTCAAAATTGAAAAGCCATTATTCTTAAAAATTTCTTTAATCTCGTTTTCAAGATTTCTTTCAACTGCATCAGGTTTGATGATTGATAATGTTTGTTCAATACTACTCATAATTATCCTCTATTAGTTTGTTTAATAATCTTACTCCATAACCTGTTGCACCGCCTGAATTTAAAGCTCCTCCATATTTTGAAAATGCCATTCCAGCTATATCTAAATGAGCCCAAGGTGTCTTGTTTAAAATAAATCTTTGTAAAAATTGAGCAGCTGTTGTAGATCCTGCACCTCCTACATAATTAATATTTTGCATATCTGCATTTTTTGAGTCTATTAATTTATCGAAATTTTTATTCAATGGCATTCTCCAAACCTTCTCTTCGACATTTTCTCCTGCATTAATTAACTGATTTGATAATTTATCATCATTTGAAAACAAACCTGCGTATTCAGAACCAAGAGAAACAATAATCGCTCCAGTTAAAGTTGCTAAATCTACAATAAATTTTGGCTTAAATTTTTCTTCTGTATAAGTTAATGCATCTGCTAAAACTAATCTTCCTTCAGCATCTGTATTTAATATTTCCACTGTCTTGCCACTATAAGATTTAACTATGTCTCCTGGTCTTTGAGCGTTTCCTCCAGGCATATTTTCAACAAGCCCAACTACTCCTACAGCATTAATTTTTGCTTTTCTAAGAGCAAGACTCTTCATCAATCCAACTACTACAGCTGATCCTGCCATATCGTAAGTCATATCTTCCATAAATTTTGCAGGCTTTAAAGATATACCTCCTGTATCGAAACATACTCCTTTACCTACAAATGCTAAAGGCTTGGATTTATCATTTAAACCATTCCATTCCATAGTAACAAGATACGAGCCTCTAATACTGCCTTGACCAACTCCCAATAAAGTATTCATGCCAAGTTTTTTTAATTTTTTTTCATCATAAATATTAATTTTTAAACCATCTTTTTTGAGAGCATTTAATCTTCTTGCATACTCATCAGGATGTAAAACATTACCTGGTTCTGATACCAAATCTCTAGTATAGAAAGTGCCCTCTTCTATAGAACGAAATTTAATTTGATCTTTTAAAGACGGTTTATTATTTCCAGAAATATAAATTGAAATATTATTCTTATTTTTTTTTGTCTTATACTTATTAAATGTATAAGATTTGAGTTTCAATCCATGTAAAAAATATCCAATCAGGTTTTTTAATTTATTTGGTATTGTTTCTGAATTAAAAACAAATTCATTTTGTTTTAAATCTTTAAATTTATCATAAAATTTTGCCCCTAAATTTTCTACTTTTGAATCTGAAAGATTTTTTTCTAAAGACACTAAAATTATTTTTTTTTTTGAATTAATATCAAAATCCAAAATTCTTTGTTTTAAATTCTTTGTTTTAAACATGTCAGAAATAAAGGAGTATTCGGAATTTTTGAGATATTTTTTTAAACTTAATATATTGAATTTTTCATCAACAAATAAAACGATATTTGATGGATTTTTTTTTATTGTATTTTTTTTGTAATTAATTGAGACTGACATAAATTTTAAATTCACTCTATAAGAGATGAATGGTATATAAGAATTATAAGACTTTTTTCAATGAAAAAATTAATATTTAGAAAAATAAGTAAAGATACTAGTTTTTTGTTTATAAGTTTGTGCTTGGTTTTGGGTGCAATAGTATGGACACTTCAAGCAGTGAATTATTTAGATTATATTACCCAAGATGGCTACGACTTTAAAACTTATTTACTTTACTCCTTATACAATTTTCCAAAAATTGTTCATAGATTAATTCCATTTGTATTTTTTATATCTATCTACTACATTTTGACAAATTACGAGAAACACAACGAATTAATAATATATTGGACAAACGGGATCTCAAAAGTAAATTTTGCAAATAAAATTTTGTTTCTATCTATTATTTTATTTATACTTCAAATAATTATTGGAAGTTATATTTCTCCTTATTTTCAATTTAAATCAAGAATGATACTTAAAAATTCAGATGCAAATTACTTCTCATCATTAATAAAAGAAGGTAAATTTATTGATGCTATGAGTGGACTAACAATCTTCATAGAAAATAAAGATGGTAATGGTTCTTATAAGAATATTTTTATAGATGACTCAACAAAAAATAATACTAAAATTACTTATGCAGATACTGGAAAAATTGTTGATTTAAATAATCAAAAGATATTTAAATTGTACAATGGAAGTATAATTAACAAAAGTGAAAATAAAATAAATAAATTTGAATTTGATCAGATTGATATTAACCTTTCAGAATATTCGTCTAACACAATATTGGTTCCAAAAGTTCAAGAAACAAGTACTTTAAAACTTCTTAAATGCTCTATATTTAAAAATTATTTTAAATATGAAAGTATTCTACGAAATTGCAATCAATCAATTAACAAAGAGGTAAATCAAGAAGTATTTAAAAGATTATACAAACCTATTTATATACCTATCATTGCAATAGTCTGCTGTTTTTTAATTATTTTACCTAAAAATAATATTAGATATAACTTTCAATCTAGATTAACTTTTTTATTTGGTTTTTTGATTTTATTACTATCAGAAACAACATTAAGGTACTCTTCTACAAGTTTTAATTCTACAATTATCTATTTGATAACACCATGGTTATTATTCTTAACAATTTATTTAGTATTTTTAATCAAATCTAGAAATGTTTAAAATTTACGAAAAATATATTTTAAAAAAGTTTTTTAAAATTTTTTTTAATATAAGTATGATTTTTTTTACGTTAGCAATCATATTAAATATTTTTGAGGAAATATCTTTTTTTAAAAATATCAATACTAATCCAATGATGCCATATTTTCTAACATTTTTAAATGCTCCGATAACTTTATTTGAAATATTTCCTTTTATTTTTTTAATAACAGCCCAATTTTTTTTTTATGAAATAATAAAAAATGAGGAAATTGTGCTTTTAAAAAATAACGGTTTAAGTAATTTCAAAATTATTAAAACTTTATTTATCGCGACCTTATCAATAGGAGTTTTAATTATAGTTGTGTACTATAATTTGTCCTCAAAATTAAAATTTCTTTACACAGATATTAAAAATAATTACACAAACGATAATAAGTATCTTGCAGTAGTAAATGAGTCAGGTCTTTGGCTAAAAGATGAAACAGAGGAATCAATTTTGATAGTTAAATCAATTAATATAAACAATAATTTTTTACTAGATGTTCTTATTAATGAATTTGACTCTAATTTTAGACTAAAAAGAACTATCCAAGCAGATAAAGTAGATATTAGTAATACTATATGGATAGTATATGATCCAACTATTACTCAAAACAATATATCCTCAAATGAATTAGAAAAGATTAATTTCAAAACAAATTTTGATAATGAAAAAATTAGAAATTTATTTTCAAACTACTCTACTCTTCATTTGTTCGAATTGTTCGATTTAAAAAAGGATTATGAAAAACTTGGGTATTCTTCAGATGAAATTAAAATACATATTTATAAACTTTTTTTATCACCTTATTTCTTCGCTTTAATGACTATATTGTCCTCAATAATAATGATAAATATTAAAAGAAATAAATCTGTTATTTTTAATATAATTTTAGGAATATTTACTTCGGTGCTAATATATTATTTTAATTACATATTTCTTTCATTTGGTAATACAGGAAAAATACCCCCTAATGTTTCAGTTTTCTTACCAAGTTTTTTTCTAACTATAATATCTATAATTGGATTAGTGAGAATTAATGAAAAATAAATTTGTCATCTTTTTTGTATTATTTTTTTTTGTAACAAGCTCTGCTTTTTCAGAAAAATATATTTTTGAAGTTTCAAACATTGAATTAAGTGAAAAAGGTAATGTAATTAACGCAGAAGATGGCAAAATAACTTCAGAGGATAATAATTTAGAAATATTAGCTAACAAATTTTTATATTTTAAAGATACTGACATTTTAAATGCTTCAGAAGGTGAAATTTTTATTAGAAAAAAAAATTTAAGAATAAAATTTGGATTATTAAATATTAATAAAAAAAATATTCTGACAGCTAGTAATGGTATTAAAATTAACGATTTAAAAAACTCCTTAGATATAGAAGGACAAAAAATAGTTTTAGATAGATCAAAAAATATTATTTATTCTCAATCTAAAACAATAGTGAAAGATAAATATAATAATTCATTTTTGAGTAAAAAATTTAAATATAAAATTAATAAAAAAAATATAGAGCTTGAGGATGCTTTAATTGAGGATTTTGAAAATAATAAATTTGAAATTCAATTTGCAAAAATTGACTTAAAGAATAATAAATTATCTGGCAACGATATAATAATAAATTTAAATAATAAATTTATGAGTCCTAATAATGAACCTAGGCTACAAGGAGAAAAAATTACTTACTCAAATAATATTACCAACATACTTAATGGTAAATTTACTACATGTAAAAAAAGAGAAAAATGTCCTCCATGGGAGTTATCTGCAGATAAAATTACACACGATAAAAAGAAAAAAACTATAAGCTATCAAAACGTTTGGTTAAATATATATGATACACCAGTAGTTTATTTCCCTAAATTTTTTCATCCAGATCCTACTGTAAAGAGACAATCTGGTTTTTTAATGCCTAGCTTCAAAACATCTCCAAATAACAATACCTTTTTTAGCGTCCCATATTTTAATGCCATAAGCGAAAATAAGGATATGACTTTTACACCACGTTTTTATAACACTGATAAACTCCTGCTACAAAATGAATACAGGCAGAAAAATAAAGATAGTGAATTTATAACAGATTTTAGTGTTTTAACGGATAAAAGAAAAATAGAAAATCATTTATTTTTTAATTTTTCTAAAAAAATGGATGTCAATAATTTTGAGACAGGCGATTTTCAAATAAATATAGAGCAAGCATCTAACGACACTTATTTAAGGGCAAATAAATTAACTTCCCCCATAATCAAAAGGACCGATACTTTGGAAAACTATTTCAAAATAAATTTGTTATCTGATGATACTCAATTAAATTCAGAGTTAATTATTTATGAAAATTTAAATAGTAGAAGTAGTGATAAGTACGAATACATTTTTCCAAGGTTAGACATAGTAAAAACAATTCAAAACAAAACTCAACTTGATGGAGATTTTACATTTAAAACTTCAAACTTTGTACATAATTATAATACAAACATTTTAGAAAGAGTTAACACCAATGATTTAATTTTTAAATCTACACCAAATATAACTAATAATGGGTTTTATAATAATTTTGAGTTTATTATTAAAAACTCAAATACTCATTCAAAAAAATCAAAAACTAACAAAGAAGGAAATGATCAGTATATTTCTGGACTGTTTCAATTTAATTCAAATTTACCATTAATAAAAAATAAAGATGATAAAACTAATTTATTAAAACCGAAGATGTCTTTAAAAATTAACCCAGGTCATTCAAAAGATTTAAGCAAAAATGATTATAAACTAAATGCAAATAATATTTTTAATCTAGATAGAATATCTTCAAACAATACTCTAGAAAGTGGAATTTCATTAGCTTATGGATTAGATTATATTTTAACAAATAATAATAACAATAAAGAGCTTTTAAGCATGAATTTTGCAAATAATATAAGATTAGATAAAAATGATGATTTAGAAAAAAATAATCAATTAGGTGCAAAAACATCGAATATTTTTGGAGAAATAAAATTTAGTCCACTAGATTTTCTATCAGCAAAATATGATTTTTCGTTAAAAAATAATTTAAAAGATTTAAATTACCAAAATTTACTTGCAGAAATTAAATTTAATAATTTCTCTAACACTTTTGATTATGTCAGACAAGATGGAGACAAAAATTCATATTTCTTGAATAAAACTAATTATAAATTAAATGAGTCTAATAATGTTTCTTTTTCTACAAGGGAAAATTTAAAAACGAATTTAACTGAATATTATAATTTAGTTTACGAGTATAAAAATGATTGTTTGAAAGCTAGTATTGAATATCAAAAAGACTATTACGCAGATAGAGATATTAAACCAAGTGAAAGTATATTTTTTAACCTAACTATAATTCCATTTGGTACGACAACTTCACCAAATCTTAAACAATGATGATTAGGAAAATTTTTTATCTAATTATAATAATATTTATATTTTTAACTAATACAAAAGTATATGCAAAAAATGAAATATATGTTGATTTAACTGTTAATGAAAAAATTTTAACAAACTATGACATTGAGAAAGAAATTAATTACTTAAAGATTTTAAATCCACAACTACGAGAGTTAAATAGAAAACAAATCTCTCAAATTGCAAGAAATTCATTAATAAATGAAATTATAAAGAAAGATGAATTATTAAAATTTTTTAATTTTGAAAAAAAAATCACAATAATTGAAGATATTTATAAAGAATTTTATACAAATCTTGGCTACCCAAATGAAGATGGTTTTAAAAAAATATTAATTAAAAAAAAAACTTATACGAATGATGAAATTAAAAATAAAATGAAAATAGAATTTTTCTGGAACAGAATTATTCTGGAAAGATATAGTGATCAGGTCAAAATTGATAAAGAAAATTTATTAAAAAAAATAGACAATGATGTTAATAAGTTTGAGACAGAATATCTTTTGTCTGAAATATTTTTTAATAAAGATAAAGATATAATTATAAACAAAAAAATAAAAGAGATTGAGAGAAGTATAATTGAGGTAGGATTTAATAACACAGCTAGCTTATTTAGCCAGAGTGAAAGTGCAAATTTAGGTGGAAAAATTGGATGGATAAATGAAAAAAGTTTATCACAAAAAGTTATTAATGAATTAAAAATTACAAAAAAAGGAAATCATACAAAAGCAATTCAATTTGGAAAAAATTTTTTAATACTTAAAATTGAAGATAAAAAAGAAAAAGAAATTAATATTGACAAGGAAGATATGTTAAAAAAAATTATTGAATTTGAAAAAAATAAACAGCTAAATCAATTTTCAAATATTTATTTTAATAAAATAAAAGTGAATTATTCAATAAATGAAAAATAAACCTATTATTATTGTCGCTGGAGAGCCCAATAGTATATTTTTAGAAATCTTTTTTAAATCTATAAAATCTAAAAAGTTTAAAAATCCAATAATTTTAATTTGCTCATTAAATTTATTAAAACTTCAAATGAATAAGTTAAAATTTAAAAAAGAAATAAAGTTAATTAATTTTCACAGCTTAAATCTCACAAAATTAAATAACAAAGCAATTAATTTGATAGATGTAAAATACAATCAAAAAAATGCATTTGAGAAAATTTCTAAAAAATCAAAAAATTATATAAAGAAATCATTTGAGGTTGCATTTGAAATAATAAAAAAAGGTTTATCTGATAAATTAATTAATGGCCCAATTTCCAAGAAGCATTTTTTAGATAAAAAATTTCTGGGAATAACTGAATATATTGCAAAGAACTTTTCATCAAAAAATAAAGTTATGTTAATATATAATAAAAAAATTTCAGTAAGCCCAATTACAACTCATCTACCAATAAAAACTGTTTCAAGAAATATAAATAAAGAATTAATTAATAAAAAAATTAAAATTATTAATAATTTTTATAAAAGTTATTTTAAATATATACCTAGAATTGCTGTTACAGGATTAAATCCACATTGTGAAAGTAATCTTAAGAAAAACGAAGACAAACAAATAATCGAGCCATCAATTAAAAAACTTCGTAAACAAGGTTTGAGGATTTATGGTCCATATGCTGCTGACACAATTTTCTTAAAAAAAAACAGAGAATTATTTGATGTCATTATTGGCATGTATCATGATCAAGTACTCGGGCCTTTAAAAACTTTATATGAATATGATGCAATCAATATAACTTTAGGATTACCATTTATAAGAATTTCACCTGATCATGGACCCAATGAAAAAATGCTTGGTAAAAACAAGTCAAACCCACTAAGCCTTATCAATGCAATTTCATTTTTGGATAAAAATTGATTAAAGCAAAAAAAAGCTTAGGTCAAAATTTTTTAATAGATAAAAATATCTTAGAAAAAATTGTTAGCACTACTGAAATTTCAAATAAAACGATTTTAGAGATAGGCCCTGGCACTGGAAATCTTACGTCATATATTTTAAAAAAAAACCCAAAAAAAATACTTGTAATTGAAAAAGACAGTAAACTTTCAAGCGACCTTGAAAATAAATTTTATAATCAAATAACAATTATTAATGAGGATATTTTAAAAGTAGATGAAACAAAACTTTTCAAAGAGAAGGTAACTGTCTTTGGTAATTTACCATACAATATTTCAACTGAAATACTGAGCAAATGGATAATTAATCTAAAAGATAACTTTTGGTTTGAGTGTTTGGTTTTAATGTTTCAAAAAGAAGTTGCGGATAGGATAATTGCAGAATTTAATACATCAAATTATGGAAGATTATCTATAATTTGTAATTGGAAGCTTAATATTAAAAAGATATGTGACATTGAACCTAAAGCATTTTCTCCAAAACCAAAAATTCAAAGCTCATTATTATTATTTCACCCAAAGCAAAATTTTATGAAAATTAATGATCCTGATAATTTAGAAAAAGTTACAAGAGTTTTTTTTAATCAAAGAAGAAAGATGTTAAAGAAACCTTTTAATCAACTCTTTAATGGAGATCAAAAAGTGTTAGATAGACTTAAAATTGATTTAAATTTAAGACCACAAAATCTTAATTTAGATACTTATTACAAACTAGCATATGAATACGAAAATTTAAGAAGTTAATTTCTCAACATGGCCTCTTATATAGTCTAAATCATAATCTTTAGAGCCATCATTAACTACAGCATCGATTAAATTTATAATTTTGGAGTAGCATTCATTCAAATCGTTATTAATAACAACGTAATCATAGTTGATCCAATGTAAAACATCTCTTTCAAATTGTTTCATTCTTTCCTCAGCTATTAATTTGTCGTTAGCATGTCTTTTAGATAATCTTTCGAATAAAACTTCTTTACTTGGAGGTAATATAAAAAAAGTAATTAATTTATAATCTAATTTTTTATTTTTAATTTGATCAGCTCCCTGCCAATCAATATCAAAAAGAACATTTTTACCTTTGTTTAATTTATCTATTACTGGTGTTCTTGTTGTGCCGTAAAAATTATTGAAAACTTTTGCATACTCAAGGAACTCTTCATTTTTTATTAACCTTTTGAACTCTAATTCATCAACAAAAAAATAATCTTCATTTTGATTTTCATTAGGTCTAGGTTGTCTGGTAGTATGTGATATTGAAATCTCAAAATTATCTTTTTCTGATAATTTTTTGACCAATGTTGTTTTACCTGCCCCGGAAGGAGAGGATAAGATTATCATTACTCCATCTTTTTCTGATGGCATTAAATTTTCTAATTAGCTTTTCCTTCGATAAACTTTATAGCGTCACCTACTGTTAAAATTTTCTCAGCTTCACTATCTGATATCTCTGATCCAAATTCTTCTTCAAAGGCCATTACTAATTCAACAGTATCTAGACTATCTGCGCCTAAATCATCAGTAAAACTTGACTCATCAGTTACTTTAGACTCATCTATACCAAGATGGTCTGCTACAATTTTTTTTACTTTACTTGAAACATCCTCAGACATATTGATCCTTTTTGTTATAAATTCTTAATAGTTTAAATACCTATTTTGTCAAGCCATATACATGCCCCCGTTAACATGTAAGGTTTCCCCATTTATATAATTTGATTGATTTGAGCATAAAAAAAGCACAGCATTTGCAATATCATCTGGCTCTCCTAGTCGGGCAGAAGGAATTTTTGATATTATAGCCTCTTTAAATTTATCATCTAATTTATCCGTCATAGCTGTTTTGATAAAACCAGGTGAAATACAATTTATATTTATATTTTTCTTGGCATATTCTATTGCCAAACTCTTAGACATTGCAATTATACCTGCTTTAGAAGCAGTATAATTGGCCTGTCCTAAATTACCTGTATGTCCAACAACTGATGTAATATTTACAATCTTTCCAGATTTATTTTTAAGCATTTTTTTAATTGCTGATTTGCTCATTAAAAAAGTTGATGTTAAGTTAACATCAATTACTTTTTTCCATTCATCTAGGCTCATCCTTATTGCTAAATTATCTTGGGTAATGCCTGCATTATTGACTATGCAATCTAAACTGCCACCAAGTTCTTTGGTTGCGTTTTCAATAAACTCCTCAATTTTATCGCTTTGAGAAATATCAAACTTTAATACTTTAATATTTCCATATTTACCTTTTAATTCCTCAAGTTTTTCTATTCTTGTACCTGAAGCTAAAATATTTGCTCCTGATTGATTTAATTTTTCAATTATTGAATTTCCAATCCCACCTGATGCACCTGTAACAATAATATTTTTACCTTTTAAATCATTCATAATTTTAGACCTTCAATATCACTTTGAGAATTAATTGTATCAATTTTTACATCTCTATTAATTCTTTTTACCAAACCTGACAAAACTTTCCCAGGTCCAATTTCTATAAAATGGTCTACACCATTTTCTATCATATTAATCACGCTTTCTCTCCATCTAACTCTATTTTCTATTTGTTTAATCAAGAGATTTTTAAGCTCATTTAGGTCTTTAATCTCATTAGCGGTAACGTTTGAAATTAATTTATTTTGCCCATTTTTAAAATTAAGTTTATTTAACTCTTCTTTCATAATTTTTGTAGCATTATTCATTAGTTCGCAGTGAAAGGGTGCACTTACTGGAAGTTTAATATTTTTAATTGAATTGTCCTTAAAAATTTGAATTAATTTTTCTAAATCTTCAGTTTTTCCACTCAATACAATTTGACCTTCAGAGTTGTCATTTGCAATTTGTGCTTTCAAATTTTCTTTATTTTCAGTCAAAATTTTTTCAATCTCATCAACTGTTGAGCCTAATACTGCAACCATTCCTCCTTGTCCTTTAGGCACAGAGTTTTGCATAGCATCCCCTCTAACTCTTAATATTTTTAAAGTATCTGAAAAATCTAGATATCCCGCACATGATAAGGCCGAATATTCACCTAAAGAATGTCCTGCAAAGTATTTTGCTTTATTTAAATCTAAGTTGAATTCATTTTTTGCTAAATTAAATATTGAATAACTTATTAAAAATATTGCCGGTTGTGTATTTGTTGTTAAATCCAACTCTTCTTTTGGTCCTTCTAGGATAAGTTTAGAAATAGAAAAATTTAGTGCATCATCTGCCTGTTTAAATAGGTCTTTTGTCATATTAAATTTATCATAAAGCTCTTTTCCCATTCCCACTATTTGAGATCCCTGACCTGGAAAAATTACTGAAAACATATAAAAAAAACTTATATTTCTGCCTTTTTAACTATTGTAATTGAACTTTTATAATAGTATATCCTCACTTTTTATTAAAGAAGTTAAATGAATTTATACGAACATACTATTATAGCTAGGCAAGATACTTCACCAAGTGAATTAAAGCAAATAACAGAAAAATATTCTAAAATTGTTGAAAAAAATGATGGTGAAGTTGTTAAAACTGAAAACTGGGGATTACTAAATTTATCCTATCTAATTAAAAAGAATAAAAAAGGGAGTTACATACACTTCAAAATAAAAGGTAAAGGTAATGTTATTGATGAATTAGAAAAAAATGAGGCTATTGATAAAAAATTACTGAGATATTTAACAGTTAGAGTAAAAAAATTTGATTTAGAAACAAGCTATTTTGGGAAAAAAGACGATAGCGAAAAAAAAGAAAGTATTAAAAACTAATGCCAAAAAGACAAAGTGGAAATAAAAAAAGTAAACAAAGCAACTTTGCAAAATTAAGTATTTTTCAACCCAATAAATATAAATTTAAAAAAACTTGCCCATTATCAGTCAAGGGTGCTCCTCAAGTAGATTACAAAAATATTAAGCTTTTAAAAAAATATGTATCAGAGAATGGTAAAATTCTACCTTCAAGAATAACGAATGTTTCTCAAAAAAAACAAAGGGAACTTTCTCTTTCAATCAAAAGAGCAAGAAACTTAGCATTAATTTAAAATGAAAGTAATATTATTAGAAAACGTAAAAAGAATTGGATCTATTGGTGAAATAATAGATGTAAAAAGAGGTTTTGCTAGAAACTTTCTAATTGCTAATAAAAAAGCTCTTTATGCATCAAAAGAAAATATAAAAGAAGTTGAAAAAATTAAAGCTGAGTTATCTAAAAAAGATAACGAAAAGAAAAAAGAAGCCTCACAAATTGCTGAGCAAATTAATGGTAAAGAGTATTCTGTCAAAAAATTAAGTACAGAAAATAATGAATTATATGGTTCAGTTAAACCAACTGAAATTTCAAAACTTATTCAAGAAGAAAACAAAATTGATATTAAGCCTTCAATGATACAACCAGTCCAAGAAATAAAAGCTTTAGGAAAATTTAAAGTTAAAATTTCTTTACACTCAGAAGTTGATGCTGAAATTACTATTAATGTTTCATCATCTGATACAATTCAATAATTATACATTCTTTTCCCCAGTATCAATTTACAATTTGATTTAATTTATATTCATGTAAATTTAATTCATGGAAAACAACTTAAGTATAGTTAAAGATCAATTTAAAGAATTACCAAACAATATTGAGGCGGAGCAAGCTGTCATTGGATCTATTCTCGTAAGCAATGATATTTTTGACGAAATTAATACAATAATTTCTAGTGTTAACTTTTATGATCCGATGCATCAAAAAATATTTGAGGCTATGGAAAGTCTTATCTACAAAGGAATGTTAGCCAATCCGATTACTTTAAAGAATTATTTTGAAGATGAAAAAGATGATCTAAATGTTCCAGAATATTTGGTAAAGATCACAAAGTTTTCTACATCAGTTAGGCAAGCAATAGAATATTCAAAAATAATTTACGATATGTTTGTAAGAAGAGAATTAATAAAAATTTCTGAACAAACTATTGATAGTGCAAAATTAAATGATCTTGATACTAACGGACAATCTATAATTGAAAGTTCTGAAAGATTATTATTTGATTTAGCTGAAAAGGGTTCTTTCAATTCTTCTTTAGTAAAATTTGATGAAGCAATGAAACAAACAATTGAAATGGCTTCAGCTGCTTATAAGAATGAAGAGGGAATCGTTGGTGTTCCGACTGGTTTAAGAGATTTAGATGATAAACTTGGTGGCTTACACCAATCTGATTTAATTATAATTGCTGGTAGACCTTCGATGGGTAAAACCTCACTAGCAACGAATATTGCATTTAACGCTGCTCAAAAACTACAAGATAGTGGCAAGAAATCATCCATTGCTTTCTTTTCACTTGAAATGTCTTCAGAACAATTATCTACAAGAATTATTTCTGAACAAGCTAGAATTAGTTCTAATGACATAAGAAGAGGAAGAATATCTGACGAACAGTTTGATAAGTTTTTAGAAACATCAAAAAATATTTCTGAACTGCCTCTATATATTGATGAAACACCAGCAATAAGTATTGCTGCATTAAGTAATAGAGCGAGACGTATTAAAAGGCTTTTTGGCCTTGATATGATAGTAGTTGATTACATCCAATTAATGAGGGGAACTACATTCAATAAAGATGGAAGAGTTCAAGAGATTTCACAAATTACTCAAGGACTTAAGGCAATAGCCAAAGAACTTTCTGTTCCTGTTGTAGCTCTTTCTCAACTTTCTCGACAAGTAGAACAGAGAGATGATCACAAGCCTCAATTAGCAGATTTAAGAGAGTCTGGCTCCATTGAACAGGATGCTGATGTTGTAATGTTTGTTTACAGAGAAGGATATTATTTACAAAGAAAAGAGCCAAGAGAAGCGACTGTTGAACATGCAGAGTGGCAAGCAAAAATGAATGAAGTTGCTCATTTGGCACAAATTATAATTGGAAAACAAAGGCATGGCCCTATTGGCAATGTAACTCTTGAATTTGAAGAAAGATTTACAAAATTTAAGGATACTCAATTAAGTTAAATTCCAATATAAAGAGCTTAAATGATAGCTCATTTTTACCAAAACGTTATCCTTAAAAATCCCAAAGCAATATTTGTATTGTTAATTATTGTTATTTTAAGTTTTGGATACTATTCAAAAAATTTTAGGTTAGATGCTTCGTCTGAAACATTGTTAATAGAAGGTGACCCAGATTTAGCTTATTTAAAAGAGGTCTCTAAAAGATATGGATCTAAAGAATTTTTAATTCTTACTTATACACCAAACGAGGGAATGGTAACCGACTCATCAATTAATAATTTATTAAGCCTAAAATATAAAATTCAGAGTCTCAACTGGGTACATAGTGTAATTACATTGTTAGACATTCCACTTTTAAATAATTCAGATGCCCCTCTTCAAGAAAGATTAGAAAGCTTCAAAACATTGAAAGATGAAGATGTTGATAGAGATCGAGGTTTTAAAGAAATTTTAAATAGTCCTGTTTTTCGAAATTTTGTCATTAGTGAAGACGGCAAAACTAGTGGCATTATTGTTAACATTAAACAGTCTCAAAAATTAGAAGATATAGAAAATAAATCAAAAGAAGAAGTTGAGCTAATTAAAGATCAAATCAAAAAACAAAATCACCAGAATATTTTAGAAATTAGACAAGTTATTCAAAGTTATGGTGATGTTGGAAAGATTTATCTTGGAGGAATACCAATGATTGCTGATGATATGATGACTTTTATCAAAAGCGATATAATAGTTTTTGGTTTGGGAGTTCTATTATTTATAATTGCTACTTTGTGGTTTGTTTTTAGAAATCTTCTTTGGATTATAGTTCCTATAAGTAGTTGTTTTTTTTCTGTGATAATTATGATGGGGTTACTTGGACTGCTAGGCTGGAAAGTTACAGTTGTCTCATCAAATTTCATTGCACTGATGTTAATTTTAACAATGGCAATGAATATTCATATAAGCACTAGGTTTCTTCAGCTTAAAAAAGATTTTCCATCAAAAAATAATTTTGAAATTATTTCACTAACTACTTCAAAAATGTTTTGGCCTATTCTTTATACTGTTCTAACAACAATTTTTGCGTTCTTATCTTTAATTTTTAGTGAAATAAAACCTATTATTGATTTTGGTTGGATGATGACTTTTGGGTTAGTTACATCATTTATAATTACATTTACTCTACTACCTACCCTTTTAAACTTTGCACCTACAAATAATATTTCAGTTAAAAAAGAACAAAAATCAAAAATTACAAATTTACTAGGTCTAATTTCTCTTAATAATAAAAACTCAATCTTATTAGCAACTGGAACAGTTATAATTTTCAGTATTATTGGAATAAGTAAGCTAGAGGTTGAAAATAGTTTTATAAATTACTTTGATAAGGATACTGAAATCTATAAGGGTATGAAACTTATAGATGAAGAACTAGGCGGAACCACACCTTTAGAAGTTATTATAAAGTTTCCTGAAAAAGAAAAAGAAAAAGTTAAAAAATCTGAAGAAGATGATGAATTTGATGATTGGGGTGATGAAGAAGATACTAATGATGAAAAATATTGGTTTACTAAAGATAAAATTAATCTAATTGCATCTGTACATAATTACTTAGATAGCTTACCTGAAATTGGCAAAGTTCTATCTTTTTCATCAATTATAGAAGTAGCTACTCAATTAAATAATAATAAGCCTTTAGGCACTTTAGAAATGGGAGTGCTTTACTCTAAAATTCCTGAGAGCATTAAAACTGAAATTATCGATCCCTATCTTTCTATTAAAGATAATGAAGCTAGAATTAGTTTGAGAATTATAGACTCTCAAGAAAATTTAAGAAGAAATGATTTAATTAACAAAATAAATTTTGATCTAAAAGATAAATTTGGTTTAGATGAAAAAGATTATAAATTAACAGGTGTCTTAATATTATTTAATAATTTATTACAAAGTCTTTTTAAATCTCAAATTTTAACATTGGGATTGGTTATGATTGGAATATTTTCAATGTTCATAATCTTATTTAGAAATATTAAACTTTCATTGATTGGTGTTGTTCCAAATTTTATTGCTGCTTTTTTTATCTTAGGAATAATTGGATTGTTAGGAATACCTTTAGATATGATGACTATAACAATTGCAGCAATTACAATAGGAATAGCAGTAGATAATAGTATTCACTATATTTACAGATTTAAAGAAGAGTTTAATAAAATAAAGGATTATAAAAAGACGTTAAAAACTTGTCATTCAACTGTTGGTGTTGCTATTCTAAACACTTCAATTACGATTGTTTTTGGATTTTCAATTTTGGTGTTATCAAAGTTTATTCCAACAATTTATTTTGGTGTTTTTACTGGTCTTGCTATGTTATTGGCTATGATATCGGTATTAACACTACTTCCCGCATTAATCTTAATAATTAAACCTTTTGGCAAATCATCTTAATGTTAGAAATTATAAAAGATTTTTATAAAGCAATATCAATAATTGATTTAATTTATTTAATTTTAACAATTCTTTCTTTGATAAATTGTTACAAAAAGGGCTTCATTTTAAGCATTCTCTCAATGGCTAAATGGTTGCTTGCATATATAATAACATTAATCCTATTTCCAAAAATTAAACCCTATGTAAAAGACATAATTGACAATGAGTATGTACTTGATGTTGGTTTGGGAATAGTAATATTTGTTGTTGTTATCTTTTTGGTTCTATTAGTTAATAAAGGAATCAGTAGAGCGGTCAGATATACAGGAATCGGTGGCTTAGATACGACATTTGGATTCTTTTTTGGTTTTATAAGAGCTTACATTGTTTCTGTATGTATCTTTTCAGGTGTTCATATCGTTTATAATTATGATAAATGGCCAATAAATTTTGACAAATCATACGTCTTTCCATATTTAGAAAAAGGTAGTAATTATCTGATAAAAGAATTTCCTAATGAAAAAACATATCAAGATTCTAAAGAAAAAATTAAAGAACTATAATCCAAGATTAAAGGAAGAGTGTGGGGTTTTTGGTATTAGCAATACAAAAGATGCTTCAGCTCTAACTGCGTTAGGGCTTCATGCTCTACAACACAGAGGTCAAGAAGGATGTGGAATAGTTACTTTTGATGGAGAAAAATATTATTCTGAAAAAAGATTTGGTTTAGTTGGTGATAATTTCAACAAAGAAAAAGTACTTAATAATCTTAAGGGAAATTATGCAATTGGCCATAACAGATACAGTACAACTGGAAACAACATATTAAGAAATATACAGCCTTTTTTTGCTGATACCAATGCAGGTGGTATTGGAGTTGCACATAATGGAAATCTTACTAATTCAATTGCTTTGAGAAATAAACTCGTTGAAGATGGAGCTATATTTTACACTACTTCAGATACTGAAACGATTGTCCAATTAATTGCTAAATCAAAAAGACCAAAAACAATTGATAAAGTAATTGATGCAATTTTTCAAATCCAAGGTGGGTATGCATTAGTGATGTTAACGCAAAACTCGCTAATTGGGGTTAGAGATCCTTATGGAATTAGACCACTAGTAATCGGTAAGCTTGGAAATAGTTATGTCTTAGCGTCTGAAACTTGTGCATTTGATATTATTGGAGCTAAATTTGTTAGAGAAGTTGAAAATGGAGAGATAGTTTTAATTGAAAATAATGAACTTAAAAGTATTAAACCCTTCCCCACTAAAAAAGTTAGACCTTGTGTATTTGAATATATTTATTTTTCAAGGCCAGACAGTCTAATCGGGGGAAAAACAGCTTATGAGCATAGAAAAAATATTGGTAGAGAGCTAGCGAAAGAAAACGATACTGATGCTGATATAGTGGTTCCTGTTCCAGATTCTGGAAATGCTGCTGCTATGGGTTTTGCTCAAGAATTGAAAATGAACTTTGAACATGGATTAATTAGAAATCATTATGTTGGAAGAACTTTCATTGAACCAAGCCAAAAAATTAGAAGCTTGGGTGTTAAATTAAAATTAAATGCTAATCAAACAACAATTAAAAATAAAAAAATAATTCTAATTGATGACTCACTTGTTCGGGGAACCACATGTTATAAAATTGTTAAAATGCTTTACGACGCTGGTGCAAAAGAAGTTCATGTGAAAATTGCGTGCCCTGAAATAAGATACCCAGATTTTTACGGTGTAGACACACCAACTAAAAAAGAATTACTAGCAGCAAATAAAACAAATGATGAAATTTGTGCATATATTGGAGCTAAATCTCTAAGATTTTTATCAATTAGAGGATTGTATAAAGCTATTGGTTTTGAAAAAAGAAACGAAACATATCCGCAATTAACAGATCATTATTTCACAGGTGAATATCCTGTTAAATTAGTAGATGAATTAGGAGATAATAAAATAACTCAATTATCTTTACTAAGTACTGGATCAAACAATTAAATTATGAAAACAGTAAATTTTACTGAAATGAAAAATGGAACTAAGGAAGATTATGAGCTTCTTGAAAAATTTGAGAAAAACTTTGAAAGACAAACTGCTGAAAGAGTTTTAAATTATTTATCTAAACAAACTACGACTTTAGAAGGTTACAAAATCACCAGACTAGAACACTCCTTACAAGCTGCAACAAGAGCTTTTAAAAACAAAGAAAGTGATGAAATGGTTGTTGCAACTTTACTACATGATATTGGAGATGATTTGGCGCCAATGAATCATTCTCAATATGCTGCATCTATACTAAGACCTTATGTTTCAGAAAGAACTTATTGGATTGTTCTACACCATGGTCTTTTTCAAACTTATTACAGCGCTCATCATTTAGGCGGTAACAGAAATGAAAGAGATAAATTTAAAGACCACAAATATTATCAAGACACTATAGATTTTTGTGAAAAATATGACCAATGCTCTTTTGATCCTGATTATAAAAGTATGACTTTAGATGATTTTAAGCCATTAGTTAAAAAAATATTCGCAAAAGAGCCTTATTATTATCTTTAAATTTAGTTATAAATCACTACTTACAGCGCATGATTGATTCAAAAGAAAAAATTATAAATTATTTTAAATCGGGTATTAAAGAACCCAAAAATTTCAAAATTGGTATAGAGCATGAAAAATTTTTATTTAATAATTCGGACAATAAAAGGATTGATTATTCAAAAATAAAAGAAATGTTTACAGCCTTACTTGAATTTGGCTGGAATCCAGTTTTTGAAAAAGAAAATATAATTGCGCTTAATAAGGGTGGAAAAAATATAACTCTTGAGCCAGGTAATCAGATAGAATTATCAGGAGATAAATTAAACCATATGCACGAAGCTTGTGCAGAGTCACAAGACTATTTGTTTGAATTAAAACAAGTTACAAAAAAATTAGATATAAAAATTGTTAGTGCAGGATTCGATCCAATATCCAAATTAAGTGAAATCCCAAACAATCCTAAACAACGATATGAATTGATGACTGAGGATATGCCTCTAGGTGGTGAACTTAGTTTAGATATGATGTATCGAACATGTGGCACTCAGTTAAATATAGATTATAGCTCAGAAGAAGATTTTATTAAAAAATTTAGAGTAGCAAACTCAATTGTACCTATTGCTATTGCTTTATTTGCTAATTCATCAATCGTAGAGAAAAAAAATAGCAACTATTTATCTTATAGATCTAAAGTATGGCAAAGTACTTCTAGGGGTGGATTGCCTAAATTATTTTTTGAAAATATGAATTTTGAAAAATATGCAGATTTTGTAATTAATTTTCCTATATTATTTATTCAAAATAAAGATCAATATATTTCAGGAAGGAAATATCTTTTTAAAGATTTTATGGAAGGAAAAATCCAAGAAATTGGAAATAGGCTTCCAACTGAAGCAGACTTAACAACTCACTTAAGTACAATATTTACTGAAAACAGAGTTAAGAAATATATTGAATTAAGATCAATGGATACCTGTGGTTGGGATTGTTTATGTGCTGGACCAGCTTTCAATATTGGTATGCTTTATGGAAATTTAGATGAAATTCATGAGTTAATTTCAACATGGGACATCGATAAAATAATTAACGCTTATTTAGAGGCACCTCAAAAGGGATTTAATACTCAATTAATGGGTAAAGATCTTCTTTATTGGTCATCTACACTTTTAGATCTTTCAAGAAAAGGTTTAGAGAAAAGAGATGTTTTAAGTAAAAAAGGTAATAATGAAACTGTATTCCTAAACCATCTACAAAAAGTAATTGATAATAAGACAACAAACGCAGATCATATGATTAGTAAATTTTCAAAAAATGAAAATTTAGACGAATTGTATGATAAATAAAATTGTTGCTATTCAAGGAAACCATCCTTCTAAACTAAATCCTTTAACGGATACAAGTGTTTTTCTAGCAAACGAAATTCAGAACAAAAAATATAAAATTTTCTATTACGATCCAAAAGACTTATCAGTTGTTAATTCAAAAGTTATAGCTAAAGGTTTTTTTATTAAATTTAACTATAACAATAAAAAATTCTATAAAATTACAAAAAAACAAAATCTAGACTTAAGCAAATGTAAATTCATTCTTATTCGCCAAGATCCACCATTTAATCTTGAGTATATTTCAACAACATACATTTTAGATACAATTAAAACTAAAGTTAAAATAATTAACAACCCTACTGCTGTAAGGAATATTTCTGAAAAATTGTATTCATCTAAATATCAAAAATACATGCCAGCTACTATTTTTACTCAAAATATAGATGAAATAAAAAAATTTTTCAAAAAAAACAAAAAAGTCATTTTAAAACCCATCCATAGTTTCAGTGGAAACGATATTCATTTACTAACTAAATTTAATTCAAAATTAGTAAATAAATTTATAAAAAAACATGATCATATTATGTGCCAAAAATTTCTTCCTAAAATAAGTAAGGGAGATAAAAGGGTTTTTATTATTAATGGGAAAGTATGTGGTGCAATTTCAAGAGTTCCAAAGAAAGGTTCAATTTTAAGCAATATGAGTAAAGGAGCAAAACCAACTAATATAAAATTAACAAGTAAAGAAATTAAAATTTCAAGACTAATTGCAAAAGATTTAAAAAAAGAAAATATTTTTTTTGCAGGAATTGATTTTATAGATCAAAAACTCAATGGAGATATAAATGTTACCTCTCCAACTGGACTTAAAACACTTTATGATCTATCAGGAAAAAATTTAGCAAAAACTTTTTGGAAAGAGCTTAAAGCGTGAAAAATTTAACCAATCAGCAAAAAGGTTCATTGATGGCTTTTATAGGAGTTATGTTTATAACTCCAGATTCTTTGCTAATTAGATTATCAAATATTGATACTTGGGGGATGCTTTTTTACAGAGGAGCAATACCATTTGTGGTAGTTTTAATTGGTCTTCTTTTATTTTATAAAAATAATTTCTTAAAAGCTTTATTTAAAATTGGTTACCCAGGCATTTTTTATGTAATTAGTTTTTCTATTTGCAATATTACTTTTATTATCTCAATCCAAAACACCAATGTAGCAAATACTTTATTAATGGTAGCTCTTGCGCCAATGCTATCAGCAATCTTAGGAGCTATTTTCTTAAAAGAAAAACCAGACGATAAAACTTGGGTAGCTATAATAATTACTTTTATTGCTTGTGTTTATATTTTTTACGACTCTTTAAGTCTTGGAAATTTTTACGGAGATATGTTTGGTTTAATCACTTCTTTTGGATTAGCTTGTAATGCTAACATTGCGAGATACGCTAAAACTATTGATTTAGTACCTGCTGCTGTAATTGGAAAATCATGCGTTGCTATATTTGCCTTTTTCTTTGTTAAAGACTTTGCATTAGCGGGAAATGATCTTTTTTATATACCTTTAATGTGTGTGATGTGTGTAGCTATACCATTTGTTTTAGTCACCATAGCACCAAGATTTATAACTGCAGCTGAAGTTAATCTGTTTTTCCTTCTAGAAACTATCCTTGGACCAATATGGGTTTGGATGGTTATCAAAGAACAACCATCTAACGAGACTATCTATGGAGGTATCGTTATCATTATCACGATAGCAATTCATTCTTTACTGGCCATAAAAAAACACAAACCAAAACTACTTAGCCAGCAATTATTTAAACTTAGAAATTATAAATGCAAAAAGAAGTAAAAAAATCTTGGGCTCTATTTATAGGGATAGGGGTAATGATGATAGCTCATGGTTTGCAAATGCAAATTATGGGTATTCGATCAGTGCTTGAAGATTTCAGTGTTTTTACAACTGGTATCTTTATGTCTGGATATTATGTTGGTTACTTTGTGGGCTCGAGAACTACTCCTAATTTTGTTTCAAAAGTTGGTCACATAAGAGTATTTGCTGCATTCGCTTCGCTTGCATCTTTAAGTGCTTTAGTTGCTGTTGTTTATGTAAATCCCTTCATGTGGACAATTAGTAGGTTCATAACAGGCATAAGTTTAGTTAGTTGTTATGTGGTTACAGAAAGCTGGTTAAACGATAGGGCAACTAATAAAAATAGAGGACAACTATTATCTGCTTATATGATGGTAATCTATTTTGGATTAGCTGTAGGTATGTTGTTGCTTAATGTCAGTAAACCAGATGATTATGAACCATTTATTTTAGTCTCTATTTTACTTTCTGTTGCGCTTGTTCCTATTTTGTTAACAAAAAGACCAGCACCTAAATTTAAAAAAATAGAAACCATAAGTATTAAAGAATTATATAAGATTTCACCACTAGGTTCATTGAGTTCATTCTTTACTGGTATAATTCATGCAGCATTCTTTTCTTTAATATCTGTTTATGCAACACTTGCAAAATTTACTTTAGTTGAAACATCAATACTTTTGTTTATTGCAACAATTGCAGGGGTGATTGGTCAAGGGCCAATAGGTTATTTCTCAGATACGTTTGATAGAAGAAAGGTAATCGTAATTACAACTTTTGGAAGTTCTTTATTAGCTTTTGTTTCAATTCTAACTTCAAATGATCCTATACAAAATATTTATTACATGGACGAATTTGCTTTTAGAAAAATTATATTTTTTATTGCTGTAGGATTGTATTCAAGTTTATGTCTTCCTTTGTTTTCACTAAACCTTGCTCATACAAATGACTTCGTTCCTAAATCAAAATTCGTAGCAGCTGGAGGTGGTTTGCAGCTTATCTTTGGTGTAGGTGCAATTAGTGGTCCTATTTTGTGTTCTATATTTATGGAATGGTTTGGTTTAAATGGTTTATTTGTTTTTTTAATTATTGCTCATGCAATTATTGGAAGTTTCGGTTTATATAGAATGAGAGTCAGAGATACTGTGGAAAATCCAGATTCAACTTTTACTCCAGTCCCAGCTACGATAACACCAGCTGGATTGGAATTAGATCCTGATACAAAACCAATTGAAGAACCAAATTATCAACAACAAAATAATTAATTTATATTATTCAACCTGTCTATATAGCTAGACATTTTTGATAGAACCTGTTTTTTTGTCAGCTGATCTGATCTAATCAAAATAGAGTCTTTAACTCTAATTAGTGGACTGTGCTTTCTATTTTTGTCAGTCAAAGTACGTTTTTTTAAAGACTTTTTTACCTCTTTTAATGGTAATTTCTTTTTAATATCTAACCATCTTCTATAACTTGCAACATCTAAACTACATTTAAAATAAAATGCTAAATCATACTTAGGGTTTTTTGATAATATTTTACTGGCAATATCTCTCCCTTCAACACATATTCTTTTATTTTTTCTAATAATGGAAATTTGTACTTTGTTAACAATTTCTCTAATTTTTTTTATTTTTGCCAAGCTAGCTACATGATTGCTAATTTGCTCTGAATGTAAATTTTGTTTTGAGATTTTTTTATAAGAAATATTTTTAAATTTATTTTTTATAAAAGTAATTTGATTTTTAGGTTTGTGTTTGATTATTAGCTTGCTAGCATACCTGTATAAAAGTCCTGAATTTATTAGAAGTAATTTATATTTTTTAGATATAAGTTTTGCAGCTGTACTTTTACCACTTGCTGATTCTCCATCACAAGCAATAATTAGTTTTTTTTGTCTGGTCATTTAGTCTTATGCGTATATAGATTTTAATATGA
>CACJIB010000012.1 GCA_902593405.1 uncultured Pelagibacteraceae bacterium
TTAATGATAAAGAGTTCTTTGTTTTACTTGGACCATCTGGATGTGGAAAGACTACAACACTTCGAATGATTGCAGGATTAGAATTACCTACATCTGGTGAGATATATCTTGGAGATGAAGAAGTAGGAATGTTAAGAGCATCAGAAAGAGATATTGCTTTTGTTTTCCAATTATTTGCCCTCTATCCACACATGAATGTAAGAAACAACTTATCGTTTCCTCTAAAAATGCAGGGTTATAAAAAAAGTGATATCAAAAATCGAGTTGAAGAAGCAGCAAAACTTTTAAGAATTGATCACATTTTAAATTCTAACATTTCCTCTCTTTCGGGAGGTGATAGACAGCGGGTAGCTTTAGGTAGAGCACTAGTTAGAAGACCAAAAGCATTTTTGATGGACGAGCCATTGGGAACTTTAGATGCTGAATTTAGAGAATTAATGTGTCTAGAATTAAAAAAACTACATTTAGATATTGGAGCAACTACAGTTTATGTAACTCATGATCAGTTAGAAGCAATGTCATTAGCTGACCGAATTGCAGTTATGGATGGTGGTGAAATATTACAAGCTGATGAGCCTAATATTATTTACAATAAACCTAAAACTAAATTTGTGGCCTCATTTATAGGATCTCCAGGTATGAACTTTTTTGAAGTTAATGAGGGAATTTCTAAAGATCAATCATTTGTAAATATTGAAGGAGCTAAATTTGATATTCCCAAACAACTTGAGGAATCAAAAGGAAGTAAAAATTTCTTTGGAATACGTCCAGAAAATTTAACTCTAAATAATAATGAAGGTCTAAAAGGTTCAGTTTTTGGAGTAGAGTATTTAGGATCAAGAAAAATAATTACAGTTAAAACAAGTTTAGGTGAAATTAAAGTTAAAACAGATATTTCTATTAACGTTAAATTGAATGAAAATGTGCAGGTTAAACCTTTAAATAATAATATTATTATTTTTGACGGTCAAACGGACAAATCTTTAAATAGTGAGTTTATAAAATAATGGCAAAAGTAGAATTAAAAAAATTATTTAAAACTTATAATAAAAAAATTAAAGCTTTGGAGGATATAAATCTTACAATTGAAGATGGTCAATTTTTTGTATTACTGGGTCCATCTGGTGCCGGAAAAACTACAACACTTAGATGTATAGCTGGTTTAGAAAAAATTGATTCTGGGGATGTATTATTCAATGATGAAAATATAACTCATGATCAACCTGCTTCAAGAGATGTATCTTTTGTTTTTCAACAATACTCACTTTATCCTCATTATACTGTTTATGAAAATCTTGCTTTTCCTTTGAGGTCTCCAATGAGAAAACTTCCTGATGAAGAAATAAAAAATAAAGTAGAGAAAATTGCTGAAATGCTCAAAATTACAAACAAATTAAAAAATAAAGCAACTGAACTTTCTGGTGGAGAAATGCAAAGGGTAGCTATTGGTAGAGCTCTAGTTCGTGAACCAAATATTTATTTAATGGATGAGCCACTTTCCTCATTAGATGCTAAACTAAGAGAAACCCTAAGAGTTGAATTAAAAAATATTCAATTAAATCTAAATGCTACTATATTGTATGTTACACATGATCAGGCTGAAGCAACAACATTGGCAGATAAAATTGGAGTTTTAAAAGAAGGCAAAATTGTTCAAATTGGAACTCCTGAAGAAATTTATGAAAATCCAAATTCAATTTATGTATCCCAAAGATTGGGGTCACCAAAAATAAATATTTTACCTGGTTCTTTATTTAAACTAGATAACAAAATACCAAAAATTGGACTTAGACCAGAAAATATAGAGTTAGGTGATGGACCATACGAAGGAAAGGTTGTCTCTATAGAAAATTTAGGTTCAGAGACTGTGGTAGCTATTAATTTTCAAGACAATGAAATATTAGCTTCAATTCAGGGTAGCTATAAGTCATCAATTAACGAAAAAATTAATTTTGACATTAAAGTTTTAAAATTTGATAACGGAGACCAAAGGATACATGAGCGTTAATTTTTTAATTTCTCAAGCAAAAAATATTCAAATAGTTATTGATCAAAATGCAGCCGAAATTGAAGCACTAGATCAAAATATTGGAGATGGGGATCATATATTTAATGTGCAAAGAGGTCTTAAGTTAGTAGTTGAGCTTGAAGATGATATTAAAAACCTACCCTTACAAAAAGGTTTAAATATGATTGCTATGAAAGTCTTGTCAGGAATTGGTGGCTCTTCTGGAGCTTTGTTTGGAACTTTCTTTATGTCTATGGCTAAAACACCAGATCTAGATAAAGATATAGATTTTAAAAAAGCATGTGAAATGGTTATAACGGGAATTAATGCAATGAAGGAAAGAGGAAAAGCTGATGTTGGAGAAAAAACAATGATGGATGTTTTAATTCCAGTATCAGAAAAACTTAATGAGTTAAAAAGTGGTAATACGGATATGAAAGTAGGGTTAAGTGAGATAACAAAAATTGCAGAAGATAGAATGTTAGCAACAAAAGACATGCTTGCTACCAAAGGTAGAGCTTCATTTTTAGGAGAACGTGCCAAAGGTCATATAGATCCAGGAGCTCGTTCATCACAACTTATAATCGATACAATATGCAAATCACTAATTAATAAATAGGAGGAAATATGAAAAAATTTATAAATAATGTTGATGATTTTTTAATAGAAAGTCTTAATGGATTTGGTAAAGCGCATAGCGAAATAATTAAAGTAAATTTTGAGCCAAACTTCATTTCTAGAAAGACAAAAACCAAAGAAGGAAAAGTATCTTTAATTTCAGGTGGAGGAAGTGGACATGAACCGATGCACGGTGGTTTTGTTGGTCATGGAATGCTAGATGCAGCATGTCCAGGTTTTGTTTTTTCAGCACCTACTCCAGATCAAATGCAAGCTGCTGCTGAACATGTGGACAGCGGAGCTGGTGTTTTGTTCATAGTTAAAAATTATTCTGGAGATATTATGAATTTTCAAATGGGTGCAGAAATGTACTCAGGAAAAAATGATAGTATCATTACTAATGACGATGTCGCTGTTGAAGACTCTACGTTCACAACTGGTAGAAGAGGTGTGGCTGCAACAGTTTTGGTCGAAAAGATTGTTGGATCACTTGCTGAGAATGGAGGTTCTTTAGAAGAATGTAAAAAACTTGGTGAAAAAGTAAATAAAAACTCAGGCACTATGGGTGTTGCTTTTACTAGTTGCACAGTTCCTGCTGCAGGAAAACCAACTTTTGATATTGGAAATGATGAAATGGAATTTGGAGTAGGTATACACGGTGAACCTGGAAGAAAGAGAGAAAAAATTCAACCATCAAAAACAATAGTCAATAATATGTTGCAAGCTATACTTGATGATTTAAAACCACAAAAAAATGAAAAGACTCTTCTATTTGTAAATGGTATGGGCGGAACTCCTCTTACTGAATTATATTTAGTATACGATGATGCTTGTGAAATTTTAAAATCTAAAGGTATTGAAATCACAAGAAGTTTAGTTGGTAATTATTGTACATCACTTGAAATGCAAGGAGCATCTATAACACTACTAAAATGTGATGAAGAAATTTTAAAAAATTGGGATGCACCTGTACATACTGCAGCTATGCGATGGGGTATGTAAAAAGTAATTTACATTTTTAATTAATTTTCGTATTAGAAAGTCCTTATTAAAACTTAACTATGAGTAGTAAAAAAAAAATTTTAATTATTCAGCCTATTCACACTGCGGGTATAAAATTATTAGAAGATAATTCTGATTATGAATTTGAAATAGTAGAAAATACAGATAACGAATTTTTAAAATCCAAGATAAAGGATTGTGATGGTATTTCTATCAGGACTGCAAAACTTTCTGGTGAAGTTATAAAAGGTTCAACTAAATTAAAAATTATTTCAAGACATGGTGTTGGTTATGACAATATAGACTTAGAGAGCACTAAAAAAAATAATATTACTCTTGCGATTACAGCAACTGCAAATGCAGTAGCAGTAGCTGAACATGTGATGTTTATGCTACTAAATATTTCTAAAAAAGGAAATATGTATGATGAAACTGTTAAAAGCGGCAAATTCAATGATCGAAATAAATTGCCCAAAACAGTTGAATTGTGGAATAAAAATATATTGATTGCTGGGTTTGGTCGTATAGGACAAGCTTTGATAAAAAGATGTCATGGATTTGAAATGAAAGTTTTTGTTTATGATCCATTTGTATCTAAAGAAATGATTGAAAAGCATGGCGGTATAAAAGTCGATAATTTAGAGGAAGCCTCAAAAGACATGGACGCAATATCTCTTCATGTGCCACTTAATGAAAAAACTAAAAATATTATCAATTATGACTTGCTGAAAAATATGAAAAAAAATTGCATTATAATTAATGCTGCAAGAGGTGGGGTTATAAATGAAATTGATCTAGATAAAGCTTTGAATGAAAATTTAATTCTTGGAGCTGGTTTAGATGTTTTTGAAATTGAGCCACCTGATCCAAATAATCCTTTACTTAAAAATAATAAAGTATTTTTAAGTCCACACACTGCTGCGTTCACTGAGGAATGCATGACTAGAATGGGAAAAGAAACAATTCAAAATATCATTGATTTTTTTGATAAAAAGTTGGAAAAATCAAAAACTGTAAAACTATAAAATGAAAATTAACTTTAAAAATTTTGGCTTCTTAGAATTTTTAGTGTCTGCTTCTGCAATATTTGTAATTAGTATGCTAATTTGGACGGCAAGCACAAGACCTGCAGTGGAAGCAAAAGCTAATTTGGTTAAAGAAAATCACAATAAAGTTGTTGATCTTATCAATGAGGAAATAAATAAGTGTGGAAATAATGACAAAGGTAAATTTACTGTTTGGGGTGACCCGTGTAACGGTGAGTGGATAGCAGATAAAGTTGTTAACTATATAAATAAAAATTTAAAAATTGAAAATCCTTTTTCAGATGACTCAAAAGTTAAAACTGATCCTGATCCAAGAATAAAAGCTGAAGGTAAAGCTGGTCAATCAGTTGAGATGGGAGTGATTTTTGTGATGTCTTCTAACTTTTTACCTGACCCAGGATCCGAATGGATAGTTGGTACTTGCTTCAAGTCTCCTTGTGTTGCTGCAGGAAATAATGAACTTACTTCTATTTATAGATAATCAATTTTTATAGATCTCTATATTACTACTATTTAAGGTTTCAGTTAGATATTTATAACCAATCTTTGCATATTCAAAAGGATTTGCTTTTGCTGGATCTTGCTCAGCTTCAACCACCAACCAGCCTGAATAATTTTTTTCTTTTAATACATCAAATAATGGTTTGTAATCAATACATCCATCTCCAGGTACTGTAAAAGCACCTTCTAAAAATGCACCTCTAAAACTTAAATCTTCTTTTAATGATTTGTCTAACACATTTTTTCTAATATCCTTACAATGAATATGAATAACTCTATCACTAAAATTTTTTAACATTTTAAGAGAGTTACCTTGAGCAAAAAGCATATGACCGGTGTCTAAAGTAAGTTTTACGCTATCATCAGTGTTTTCTAGCAATCTTATAGTATCTTCCTCAGTTTCTATAACTGTCCCCATGTGATGATGGTAAGCAAGTGGCATTCCTTGACCCTCTAAATATTTTCCCATCTCTGAAATTTTTGCATAGTATTCTTTGGCTTCATCAAGACTCATTTTTGGCCTTGTAGAAAGTTTTCTATTTGGGTCTCCTTGAATTGAACCCGAAACTTCTGCAAAAACCATGCAGGGAGAATTGCAATCTTTGAATAATTTTAGCTGAGCTTGTATTAAATTTATTTCCTCATTAACAGTATTTTTTCTTAAATTTGCCCCGTACCAACCTGAACAAAGATTTAAACTAAACTCTTTTAATTTAGGAATTAATTCCTCAGAGTTTTTTGGAAATTTACCTCCAAACTCAATTCCAATAAAACCTGCTTGACTAGCTTCTGATAAGCATTGTTCCAATGAAGTATTGCCACCAAGTTCTGGCATGTCATCATTGCTCCATGCTATTGGTGCTATTCCTAATTTTACTGACATAAATATTTTTTTTGCTAAGATATATTCAATGTTTAAATCAATTAAAACTAAAAAATTAAGTTTAGGAATTGTTGGAGGTGGCCCTGGATCTTGGATTGGTCATGTTCATCGAATCTCATCTAGATTTGATGATCAATACGAAATAGTAGCTGGTGTATTTTCTAGAAATGTAAAACTTTCAACAAAGTTTGGAAAGAGTATAGGGATTTCCTCTGACAGATGTTACTCAAATTATAAAGAAATGGCTGAAAAAGAATCTAAGAGAAAAGATGGAATTAACGTAGTTGCTATAATGACACCTCCATCGAGTCATCAAATTATTGCTGAAAAATTTATTTCCAAAAATGTAAATATAATTTCTGATAAACCTTTTGCAGGAAATTTAGAGCAAGCAAAAAAACTTTTCAAATCAATTAAAAAAAATAAAAAAATTAAATATGCACTTACACATAACTACTCAGCTTATCCTATGGTTAGACAGGCAAAAATTCTTGTTGAGAGAGGCAAGATAGGAAAAGTAAGAATGATAAATGTTGAGTATGTGCAGGATTGGTCTGATGGATCATCTATCAATAGCAGAAATGCGAAAAAGAAATTAAAATGGAAACTTGATAAAAATATTGTTGGTTCGTCAGCTGTTTTAAATGAAATTGGCTCACATGCTTATCATTTAGCAATGTATATATCTGGTTTAAAGGGAGCAAATGTTTTTGCTGATATAAAACAAATTTCTCCAAAGATAAAAATGGATGATAATGCTCAAGTTATGATTAATTTTACAAACGGTGCAAAGGGTATGTTTTGGACTAGCGTAATGTCTAGAGGAGGAGTTTATGGATTAAGAATAAGAGTCTATGGTGACAAAGGGAGTTTAGAATGGGTTCAAAATGATCCTGGTTACTTAAAGTTGAATCCATTGAAAGGTGCTGTAAAACTTCTTGAAAGAGGTTTTCATAATGCAGATTTTTCGAAGAATTTTTCTAGAATTAAGTTTGGACATCCAGAAGGATATTTAGATGCGTTTGCAAATATATATAAAGAATTCGCACAATCGTTAAAAAGTAAAAAAAATAAACGATATTTTTATCCTGATGAAGATGAAGGATTTGAAACTGCTAAATTTATTAATGCATGTAAGATTTCATCAAAAAGTAAAAAATGGGTAAAAATCAAATAAACGTTGCTTTACTTGGTCTAGGTAGAATAGGTCAAATGCATGCTGAAAACTTAATAAATCATAAAAGTTTCAAACTAAAATATACTTTCGATATTAGTAAAAAATTAGCTAAAAAAATTTCAAGAAAATTTAATACAATTGATATTAATACCCCTGAAAAAGCTTTTAGAGATAAAAATATAGATTTAATATTTATTGCATCTAGTACTTCTACTCATATTAAATTTATAAAAGAGGGAGCAAAATATAAAAAAGTAGTCTTTTGTGAAAAACCTTTAGATCTAAATATTGATAAGGTTAATAAATGTTCAAAAGAGATCAAAAAATATAAACCTAAAATACAATTAGGTTTTAACAGAAGGTACGACCCAGGACATAGTTCAATAAAACAAGAATTAAGAAAAGGAAAAATTGGAAAACTAGAAAAAATAATTATCACCAGCCGGGATCCTGCCCCACCTTCATTAAATTATTTAAAAGTATCCGGTGGCATATTTAAAGACATGATGATTCATGACTTTGATTTGTTAAGATTTTATTTGGAAAAAGATGAGATAGAAAATATTTTTACTACAGCTAGTAATATTTCAGATAAAAGATTTGATAAAATTAAAGATTATGAACTAGCTTCATGTCTTTTGAAATCAAAAAAAGGTGTACAATGTATAATTACAAATTCTAGACACTGTAGCTTTGGGTACGATCAAAGAGTAGAGTTATTTGGCTCAAAAGGAATGTTAATATCTGGAAATAAAAGTGAGAATGAAACAGAGATTTTTACAAAAAACAACACATCACAGAAAAAACCACTTTTAAATTTTTTTATAGATAGGTATGTTGATGCTTACAGACTTCAACTTAATGAATTAGCATTATATTCAACAAAAAAAAAGTCCCCAATTTCAAGTTTTGAGGATGGAAGAAGAGCTTTGATTATTGCTAACGCCGCTTCACAGTCCTTAAAACAAAGAAAACAAATAAAAATTAGGTTTTAATTCTAAATTATAATTATTCTAAGATATGTATATTTTCTATACATATTGTCCATGACACCTTTACAACCTACTTTTTTTTATGTTAACGTCCGCGCATTAAAAGTTAACTTTTATTTAAACGAGAGGGAAATAAATGAAAACATTATACAAATCAATATTAGCTTTTGTTGCTTGGGTTATGCTTTCAGTGTCTGCTTTAGCAGTAGATGTGATCGTTGTATCTCACGGACAAGCTAACGACCCATTTTGGTCTGTTGCTAAGAATGGTGTAGATAAAGGATGTGCAGATATGGGAATATCTTGCAAGTACACTGCACCTGCTACTTTCGACATGGTTGAAATGGCTAAATTAATTGACAACGCAGTTTCACAAAAACCAAAAGGTATTGTGATTACTCTTCCAGATGCTGCTGCTTTAGGAAAATCTGTTAAAGCTGCTATCGCTGCTGGTATCCCAGTAATTTCAATGAACTCTGGTTCAGATGACTTTGCATCACTAGGTATCAGTGCTCACGTTGGACAAACTGAGTTTGAAGCTGGTGTAGGTGGTGGACAAAAAATGAAAGCTGCTGGTGGTAAAAAAGCACTATGTGTTAACCATGAAGTTGGAAACGTTGCGCTAGACAGAAGATGTGCTGGGTTCAAAAAAGGTTTTGGTGGATCTGTTGACATCTTAGGAACTTCTAATGACCCAACAGAAATTCAAAAAGCTGTTGCTGCTAAATTAGGTGGTGGATATGACACTATCCTAACTTTGGGTGCTGGTCTTGCAGGTGAAGCTGCTCTTAAAGCTTTAGAAGCTGCAGGAAAAGTTGGTTCTGTTAAACTTGGTACATTTGATATGTCACCTGGAATGTTAAAAGCTGCTGCTGCAGGTAAAGTAGAGTTTTTAATTGACCAACAACAATACCTACAAGGTTACTTACCAATAGCTATCTTTGGTCAGTATATGAGATATGGAACAATGCCAGCTGGTGTAGTTATGACTGGTCCTGGTTTCGTAACTCCTGACAATGCTGCTAAAGTAATTAAGTGGGCAGCTCAAGGTTACAGATAAAAGAATACTTTAAAAGGCCTAGCTAACTTTTAGTTAGGCCTTTTTTTTAAACAAAATTCAAAACAAAATGTCTGACAAAGCAAAAAGTATCGCATCAAAAAAAACTTCAGGTCAAGACGAAAGACTTAAAGAAGTATCAAAACTAAGATTGCTTTTAAATAGACCTGAATTAGGTGCTGTTGGTGGCGCAATTTTAGTATTCATATTTTTTGGAATAGTTGCAGGTGACACTGGAATGTTTAGTGCATATGGAACTCTAAATTTTTTAGATGTCTCTGCAAATTTAGGGATAATTGCAATTGCTGCAGCAATGCTAATGATTGGTGGTGAATTTGATTTATCAATTGGATCCATGATTGGTTTTGCAGGAATTTGTATAGCAATACCTGCAATTTATTGGGGATGGCCTTTATGGGTAAGTATTATTTTTGCTTTTGCAATGGCAGTATTAGTTGGATACTTCAATGGTATCCTTGTTGTTAGAACTGGACTTCCATCTTTTATAGTAACTCTTGCAATGTTGTTTATTTTAAGAGGTGCAACATTAGCAATCACAAGATTAATTACAGGAAGAACTCAAGTTCCAGGCTTAAGAGTTTTAATAGAGAATGATCCAATCGCGTGGATGTTTGCAACTGATACTTTTAAATGGTTGTTTACTTGGTTAGGTTCAATGAATTTAATTGCATTAAGAACTGATGGGACTCCATTAGCTACCGGTATTCCTCCTTCAGTAATATGGTTTATTGCTGCAACACTTTTTGCAACATGGATATTGATGAAGACTAGATATGGTAACTGGATTTTTGCATCTGGTGGAGACAAAAATGGTGCAACAAATGTGGGTGTACCTGTTGGAAGAGTGAAAATAAGTTTATTTATTGGTACAGCAGTTGCAGCAACTATTTTTGCAACAATACAAGTTTTAGATGCTGGTTCTGCAGATACTATGAGAGGGAATTTAAAAGAATTAGAAGCAATAGCAGCAGCAGTTGTTGGAGGTTGCTTGCTAACTGGAGGGTATGGCTCCGCAATTGGTGCAGCTTTTGGAGCATTAATATTTGGAACTGTATCTATGGGAATATTTTACACAGATGTTGATACTGATTGGTTTAAAGTGTTTTTAGGAGCAATGATGTTAATAGCTGTTGTGTTTAATAATTATATTAGAAAACGAGTAACTGAGAGTAAATAATGTCTGAAAATTTAATTGAATTTAATAATATCAGTAAATTTTTTGGAAAAGTTATTGCTCTAAAAGATGTCACTATGAAATTAAAAAAAGGTGAGATCATGTGTTTACTTGGGGATAATGGTGCTGGAAAATCTACATTGATTAAAACTTTGGCTGGTGTTCATAAGCCTGATGAAGGTGAAATAGTAATAGAAGGTAAAAAAACTGTCTTTGACTCACCAAAAGATGCTTTAGACATGGGAATAGGAACAGTTTACCAAGACTTAGCTTTAGTTCCCTTAATGAGTGTGACAAGAAACTTTTTTATGGGAAGAGAACCATTAAAGGGACCACCTTTTTTAAAAACTTTTGATATTGAAAAAGCAAATCAAATTGCTGCAGAAAGAATGGGTCAAATAGGAATTGATGTCAGAGATCCTTCTCAAGCCGTTGGAACAATGTCTGGAGGTGAAAGACAATGTTTAGCAATATCAAGAGCTATATATTTTGGAGCAAAAGTTTTAGTTTTAGATGAACCAACTTCTGCATTGGGTGTTCATCAAGCATCTATGGTTTTAAAATATGTTGTAAAAGCAGCTTCGCAAGGATTAGCTGTAATTTTAATTACTCACAACGTTCATCATGCATATCCAGTTGGAAACAGCTTTACTGTCTTAAATAGAGGTAAAAGTTTAGGAACTTTTAATAAAAAAGATATTAGTAGAGAAGAACTTTTAGGAATGATGGCTGGTGGAGAAGAGCTGGATAAACTAGAAGTAGAACTAGAAGAGATGAACAGGCTTAATAGCTAAATTTTTTCATAAAGTGTAGGAAACATTTCACCTTCGATAGGGTCTCCATTTTTATAACCCGCCTCTTGCATCGCTTTTCTATAATTAAAACTAGTCCAATCACCATCATAACTAATTTTTGAACCTTCTTTAGCTACTCTTAAAGTATAACGACTTAATGTCTTTCTAGGAATTGTTTCTCCCAAACTTCCGTGAAGAGTTCTCATGTCGAAAATTACAGCATCACCAATTTCACAATCCCACTGTAAAAAATCATATTTTTTCTTGTTACCTAATATATCTGGGGGTAGTTCATATTTTTTTCCATTTACAACACATTCATTGCCTTCAATTTTATGTCCATCTTTGAATAAGACTCTCAAAAAAAGTTTATTCCATAAATGTGATCCTTTAACCCAAACAACGCCTTCGTCTTTCTTGGTTGGCTGGAGTGGAAGCCAAAGAACACACATTGTTCCATCCATGTCAAAATAACTGATATCATGATGAAATGGTGTTGAGGACTTTGATCCCGCTTCTCTTAAAAACCAATTATCCATAACTAAATTTATTTTTTTAGCGGACATTAATTCAGAGGCTATTTCTGCATATGGAGAATTATAAATAAAATCTTTAAATTCAGGAACTAAATGCCATGTCCAATAATCTTCCAAATAAGCTGGAGCACCTTTTTCTATCGTATGTGATTTAAATCTAGGACTGGGGTTTGCAATATCTTTTTCTATTCCTTTCTGAAGTTTGTTAATCCACTTAATATCAAATTTATTTTTAAGAAAAACAGCACCATTTTCTCTAAAACTACTTATTTCAAAATCTGAGAGTATTTTTGGCATATTAAATATTAATTTTGATTATCTCTCCTTTTTACAGCTTGAAAAATATATTCTGAAAAAAATATTTCATTTGTTATATCTTTGTAACTCTCATCTTTAATTAACTTTGCGTAATTTAGCCAATTATGAATGGTTAATAAGTCAGACAAACCAACTCCTTTAAGACTTCTATTAAAAACCTTTTTCCCCTTTTTGCTTCCATTCAATATTTCTTCATCAATTAATTTTTCACTTTGAATCCAATCATCTTGATACAAAACGTTTTTTAAATTTTTTACATCTTTATATCCAGGAAATTCAATATCAAATTCTGTACAACCTCTTTTTATTGATAAATTAAAATTCTTTTCGATTAATTTAGTCATATAGGGCTCTAAAATATCAATAATTTTTTGTGCTTCTTCTACTGACTCACAATAAACAAGACCCTTATAGGTTCCTGGGATACCAGGTCTTAACTCGATAAATGACTTTCTAATATTATCATTAGGGAAATTAATTTGATCAAATATAAAATAAAGTTTCAATAATTGAACCACTGTTGTTAAATCTATTTGAACTTTGATACAACCAAAGCAATATTTTGGTATTATTTTGAATTTGTTAAATGCTTTATGATGTCGATCACAATTTAGGTTAAACCCATTTCTTCTGTGAATTTGTGAGTCAAAAAAAGATAAATTTTTTAAGTTTTTCTTTAATATTTGATTACACTTTGTTAAATAATCATTCAATTCTCTTGATGAAATTTTGTTTATTATAGAAATCTTAAAATCAATATTTTTAATATCATGATTAGCTCTAATGATTGAATTGTTTTCATCATTTTCTGGATTAAAAAAATTCATTAAATGAATTAAATTATTTTGGGCTTGCAAATGATCTGAATTAAATTTTAAAGCATTCACATAATTTTTGACTGCTTGATCATACTTTCCCAAATCATCATAATGAGTTGCTAAATTGTTATAAGCATTTGAATAGTCTTTTTTTATTTCTATTGCTTTATTATAATTTTCTTTAGCTTTATCTTCTTTGCCCAAATGACTGTAAGCAATCCCTAAATTATTATATGCCTCAACAAATTTATCGTCACAATCAATAGCTTGTTGAAATACTTGAACAGAATTCTCCCAATTTTCTAAACTTAAATTTATAAGCCCATTTAAGTTAAACAAAAAAGGTATATTTTTTTCTTTTTTTAAAAGTTTGTTAGACAATATTAATGCGTCATCAAATTTTTTTTGTTTATAAAGATGAACTATTTTGTCAATTTCTAATTTATCTAAATTTTTGATTTTTAAATTCATATTATAAAATTATATATTTTATAATTATTTAATAAATCTAGCATTAGTTGAACATATACATTTAAACATAACATAACAAATATGTAATTTTCTCATTGATGTTTTTTTTCTTATAATGTTAAATTTAAGTAAAGGAGGAACTATGGCTAAATTTATAGTAATGGGCAATTACACAGCTCAAGCTTTTAAAGGATTTATAGGTAATCCTGATCAAGACAGAGCTGCAGCAGCCACTGCTTTATCTGAAGCAGTTGGAGGAAAAATGGAATCTTTTATGATCACAAGAGGAGCTTATGATTTCGTAGGAGTTGTAAGTGGTAGTATTGGATTTGAAGGTGCAGCAGCAGTTAAGTTAGCAGTTGAAGCTTCTGGAGCTATAACTAATTTTACCATATTAGAGGAAATGGATATGGGTAAAGCTGCCGGCATGGCATCAAAAGCTATGGCTAATTATAAACCAGCAGGTTAAAGCTAGATTTTAAGTTAATTCTATCATGATTAATTTTATTAATTATGATAGCTTTAACTTAAATGAAAATGTTAAGAGATAGTTTTGGTAGAA
This sequence comes from uncultured Pelagibacteraceae bacterium, assembly GCA_902593405.1. GTDB lineage: Bacteria > Pseudomonadota > Alphaproteobacteria > Pelagibacterales > Pelagibacteraceae > Pelagibacter. The sequence continues at coordinate 13,979 of CACJIB010000012.1, forward strand.
CTTTTCCATATATAAGACTTTCGATTACTGATGTATGTAATTTTAAGTGTGGATACTGTTTACCTAATGGTTATCAAATTGATAAGAGCGATAACAGAAAATTTCTTCACTTAGAGGAAATTAGACGTCTAGCAAAAGTTTTTTCAAAATTGGGCGTATGCAAAATAAGACTTACTGGAGGTGAACCAACGGCAAGAAAAGATTTTTTTGATATAATCAAGATCTTAAAAAATGAAGCTGGTATAAAAAAAGTTGTAATTACCACAAACGGTTATCATTTAGATAAAAAAGCAAAGCTGTTAGTGGATAGTGGCTTAAACGGCATTAATATTAGCATTGATAGTCTAGATAGAAATACATTCAAAAATGTTACAGGTCATGATCGATTACCAGAGATTTTAAAAGGAATTAATACCCTGCAAGATTTAAATTTTGAAAATATTAAGATCAATGCAGTTCTTTTAAATGGAATAAATGCATCAGATAAAGATTTTGAGTCTTGGGGAGAATTTATAAAAAAGAACAAAGTAGATTTTCGATATATAGAGTTAATGCAAACAGGTGATAACCTAGATTATTTTAAAAAATACCATGTATCTTCAAAAATCTTCAAAGAATACTTAAATAAAAATAATTGGATTTATCAAACCTTAGGAAAAGATGCTGGGCCGTCACTAAATTATATCAATCCAGAATATAAAGGGAAATTTGGAATCATAGCACCCTACTCTAAAGATTTTTGCAGAAGTTGTAATAGATTAAGAATTACATCAAGAGGAGATCTTAGATTATGCCTGTTTGGAAATACTGGAATAAGTATAAGACATTTATTACAAAAAGATGATCAAATTGATGAATTACAAGATCTTATTATGGGTCAAATGAAATTTAAAAAAGAATCTCACCATTTGGAACTAGGTGAAACTGGTTTAACTAAAAATTTATCTACAACAGGTGGCTAATGTCAAAATTAAAAATTATAAATCAAGAAGAGCTTAAAGATTGGGCGAAAGAAATATTTCAAAAAAACTCTTTCAATATGATTGATGTTTCTTCAAAAAAAGAAACTTTTAGAAGAGCACTTGCTTCAGGTAAAATTTATGTTGGAAAAGAGGTTTTTGATCTAATTAAAAATAAGAATATGCCTAAAGGAGATCCTATTACTTTAGCTGAGGTATCAGCTGTGTTGGGTGTAAAAAAAACAAGTGAACTTATTCCTCTATGTCACCCACTTCCAATTGACCATACAGCTACTAAAATAATTATGAATGAATTGGACAGTTCATTAGAAGTTTTTTGCGTAGTTTCTGCAGCAGCAAAAACAGGTGTTGAAATGGAAGCTATAATGGGTGTTAACTCTGCCTTAATCACAATTTATGATTTAAGCAAAATAGTAAATCCACATCTTAAAATTGATAACGTAAAATTATTAATTAAAGAAGGTGGAAAAAGTGGATTATGGAAAAACCCTGATGGTCTCCCAGATTTTTTAAAAAATATTTTTTAATGAAAATATCAGTTGAACTATTTGGCGCAGCTAGAGAATTTAGTACTAAATCCCATTTAGACTTTGAATTAATTGAAAATTCCTCAATAAAAGATCTTAGAAACCAAATGATAGAGTTTATTGATATAAAATTTAAAGGAAATGAAACTTTTAAAAAAATTATTAAATCATCAGCTTTTTGTTCGTCTGATGATAAAATTGTCTCAGACAATTATAAAATAGTTAAAAAACAAAACTTTAGCATTATACCTCCTATAGGAGGCGGTTAATGCTACATACTAAAATTATTGATGCTTCAAAAAATGAGAAGATAGAAATTTCAAAAGCAGAAGATTTTTTAAATCAATCGAAATTTGGCGCTGTAATATATTTTGTTGGAACTGTAAGAGATTTAAATGAAAATAAAACAGTTACTGGTATTACCTATGATACCAAAGAAAGTATGGTTATAAAAAGTTTTGAAGAAATTTATGAAGAGGCTGATAACAAGCTAAATATTAAAGAAAAAGCAGTATTTATTGAGCATGTTAAAGGATATGTGGGTTTAAAAGAAAAAAGCATCATTATTGGTGTAGCTTGTAAACATAGAGATCAAGCTTTTGTGTTATCCAGATATATAATTGAAGAAATTAAAAAAAGATCTCCTATTTGGAAAAAAGAACATTATGAAAATGAGGACAGTGAGTGGTTAAAAGGAATATCTCTAAATAATTAAAATGATAAAATTTAAAAATTCAGAAATTACACCAGAGAATATTTATAAAAAAAGAAGATCTTTCATTAAATCTGTAGGTCTTGGTGCAAGCACATTAGCAATGTCTAGTATACCCTTTTTAAATAAATCTTTAGCAAGTGAGAGAGATAAATTAACGAGTTATAAAGACATAACGACTTACAATAATTATTATGAGTTTGGAACATCAAAAAGTGATCCTTATAGAAACTCTCAAATATTTAAAACAACTCCTTGGGATATAGCTATTGAGGGTGAAGTTGAAAAACCAATAAAATTATCTATGGAAGAAATCTCAGAAATGTTTATTTCTGAAGAAAGAATATATCGATTAAGATGTGTTGAGGGTTGGTCTATGGTTATTCCATGGATGGGCTTTTCTTTGAGCAAATTACTATCAAAAGTAAATCCAACTAATAAAGCAAAATTTGTTGAATTTGAAAGTGTATATGACCCTGCACAAATGAAAGGTCAAAGATACCCTGTTTTAAACTGGCCTTACAATGAAGGTTTAAGAATTGATGAAGCCATGCATCCTTTGACAACAGTTGTGACAGGTTTATATGGTAAAAAACTCCCTAATCAAAACGGAGCACCACTAAGAATTTTTATTCCATGGAAGTATGGTTTTAAAAGTGCAAAAGCTATTGTTAAAATTAAATTTGTTGAAAACATGCCTACCTCATCATGGATGTGGGCTTCACCTAGAGAGTATGGATTTTACTCAAATGTTAACCCTAATGTTGATCACCCAAGATGGTCTCAAGCAACTGAAAGAATAATAGGTGAAGGTGTTTGGGCGCCTAGAGTAAAGACCTTAATGTTTAATGGTTATGGAGATGAAGTTGCAAGTCTCTATAGCGGTATGGATTTAAAAAAAAATTTCTAAATTAAATTGAGAAGATATTCTAAAACTCTAGTTTTTTTTCTTTCTCTTTGGCCAATTTATGTCATTTCTTATCAAATAATTTTTAATCAATTAGGTCCAGAGCCTGTTGATAGAATCATAAATCACTTTGGAGAATGGACTTTGATATTTATTCTTTTAACTCTTTCAATGACACCACTTAAACAAATTACAAAATCAGTAGAGTGGATCAAGTTTAGAAGAATGCTTGGTTTGTTTACTTTTTTTTATGCATCTATTCATATGTTAAGTTATGTTGGTCTTGATTACAGATTTGATTTTGAGCCACTGATAAATGATGTTTTAAAGAAGAAGTTTATCTTTATAGGATTTTCAGCTTGGCTGTTGTTAATTCCACTTGCTGTAACGTCATCTGAGAGAATGGTTATACTGTTAAAACAAAATTGGAAAAAAATTCATAGATTAATTTATATAATTGGGATTTTTGGCGTACTTCATTATATTTGGCTATCAAAAACAATATTTTTCAAACCACTTATATTTTTAATTATTTTAGTAATTCTTTTACTTTTAAGAATTAAAATTACAAGATCAGCTTCTAAAATCTGAGGCTTTATCAAAATCTTTAAAAGATTTGATACTCTTAGTTTTAATAAAATTTGTTCTATTTTTAAGACTCTTAACCATAAATTTTGCTCCAAACTGACCTTTAATATTTTTAAATTTTTTTATTAAAGAATTATCAAAACCGATGGGGTTACCTACTCTAGTTTTATATTTTAATGCATGTATTAAAAATTTTTTAGAATTTATAGATCTACAAATTTTATTTATATCTGACTGTTTAACAAATGGCATGTCCGACTGAGCTACAATAAAGCCCTTATCATTTTTAGATATTTTTTTTAATCCTGTTTTTATAGAAGAGGCCATCCCTTGTTTATGATTTTTATTATAGGTAAAAATAATTTTTTTATTTTTTTTTATTATTTTTTTTACTTCTTTGTGTTGATGGCCAAGAACTATGATAATTTTATTTACTTTACTTTTTTTTAATACATTTAATGAATAATTTATTAACGGTTTATTTTTATATAGCTTAATCAGTTTATTTTCAGATTTCATTCTTTTTGATTGGCCAGCTGCAAGTAATATTGCTTTAATCACTTTTTATAAGTTTCTGATACTAATTGAGCTATAATAGATAAAGCAATCTCTGGAGCAGATTTACCACCAAGCTTAATACCAATTGGTCCGTGAATTGAATTAATTTCATAATTTGTAAATCCAGCTTCAGCTAATCTTTGACATCTATTTTCATGGGTTTTTTTACTGCCAAGTGCTCCAATATAATAAAATTTATTTTTTAATGCGTATTGCAAAGCAGGATCATCTATTTTTGGATCATGTGTTAAAGCTATTAAGGCTGTGCTTGAATTTGTTTCAATTTCTTCAAAAGCTTCTTTTGGCCATTTGTTAATAACTTTAATTTCAGGAAATCTTTGCTCAGATGCAAAATATCCTCTTGGATCTATGATACTAATTTCAAAATTTAAACTTTTTGCAAAATCAACTAAATATTGTGCAATATGCACAGCCCCAACAATAATTACTTTTATTGGTTTTATATAAGTTTCAACAAATATCTCTGAATTTTCTATAACGCCGTTTTTTTTTGATTTAAAAAAATTTTCTATTTCATCAGCATATTTTGAAAATTCTCCTTTTGGAGAAGTGCCAGGTAAATAAATTTCACTATCACCATTTTCTAAATTTGTAAGAATTGCAAACTCAGTTTTTGATGATTTTTTTTTTAATATTTCTTCAAGTGTTTTAATTTTCATTAGTGTATCTGCTCAATATATACAGCTATCTCTCCGCCACAAGCTAGACCCACTTCCCACGCGCTCTCATTCGAAACTTTAAACTCTATTTTTTTACAAGGCTTGTTGTCTTTAATTAATGATAGACATTCGCTTACAACTGCAGACTCCACACATCCTCCAGAAACTGATCCTGAAAAATCTCCTTTTTCGTTCACAATCATTCTACTACCAACTTGTCTAGGTGATGACCCCCAGGTTTGAATTACTGTTGCTAAAACTACTTTTTGATTAGCGTTGATCCAATCTTTAGCTTCGTCTAATATTTTCTCATCAAATGAATTTTTCATCTGATAAAATATAGTTTCTATCTAACAAGCATCAACGGCTTTTTTAGCCTGAGTGACAACTAAACTAGCTCTAAATTCTGCAGAAGCATGCATATCAGCGTTCATTTCTGAACTATCTAGATCCATTCCATCTATTGAGGAAGAGGAAAAATTACCCGATAGAGCTTTCGACATTTCTTTATCATTATAAACACATGATTTTGCACCAGTAACTGCAACGTTTACATCTCCTTTATGTTTAGCCACATATACTCCAACGATTGCATATCTAGATGCAGGATTAGGATGTTTTTGATAGCTAGATTTTTCTGGTATTTGAAATTCTATAGCTTCAATTAACTCACCCTTTTTTAAAGCTGTCTCAAACATTCCTTTAAAAAACTTTGCCGCTTCAATTTTTCTTTCGTTCGTATGTATTGTTGCGTTTAAAGCTATACATGCAGATGGATAATCAGCTGATGGATCGTTATTTGCAATTGAACCACCTATCGTTCCTCTATTTCTTACTTGTGGATCACCAATTCCTTCAGCCAAACTAGACAATGATGGAATTGCTTTTTTAACATCTTTAGAATTTGAAACTTCAACATGTTTAGTTGCAGCTCCTATTGTAACTGATTTGCCACTTACTTTTATACCACTTAATTTTTTAATATTTTTTATATCAATTAAATCTTTGTAAGTAGCCAATCCTAATTTCATTGAAGGAATAGTAGTCATTCCTCCTGCTAAAAAAGCAGAACTAGATGAAGCAAGTTTAGATGCCTCTTTACTATCTTTTGCTGAATGATAATTAAAATCTTTCATAAACCTCCTATGCTGCTTTTGCGTTAGATTTTTTTAGATTTTTACAAGCCTTCCACACTTTTTCAGCTGTAGCTGGCATAGTAACCTCTTGTCCACCTAAAGCATCAATTACAGCATTCATCACAGTAGGTGGTGCTGCTATTGCTCCTGCTTCTCCACAACCTTTAACTCCTAAAGGATTTGTGGTTGCATGTGTACAAGTATAACCAATGTTGAACTCAGGAAAATTATCTGCACGAGGCATCGTATAATCCATATAAGATCCAGTCATCAACTGACCTGTTTCATCATACTCTGCATTTTCATACAATGCTTGACCAATACCTTGAGCAAGACCACCATGGACCTGTCCTTCGACAACCATTGGATTAATTATTCTTCCAAAATCATCACAAGCTGTATATTTTTCTAGCTTCACATGACCTGTTTCTGGATCTATCTCAACTTCAGCAATATGTGTTCCTGCTGGAAAAGAAAAGTTTGAAGGATCATAAAAAGAAGTTTCTTTTAAACCAGGCTCATCACCCTCTGGCAATGGAGATTTCATTTCATCTCTTACACCCGGTAAATAACAAGCAAAAGCTACTTCTCCTATTGTTTTCTTTTTATTTGATTTAGAAACAATAAATTCACCATCTTTAAACTCAACATCTTCTGGATTTGCCTCTAACATTTTTGCTGTAACTCTTTTACCTTTTTCAACTATTTTTTTACAAGCATTAACAATTGCGATACCACCAACAGCTAAAGATCTAGAACCGTATGTTCCCATACCAAATGTTCCTTTATCTGTATCTCCATGAACGATATCTATATTTTCTATTGGCACACCTAACTCATCAGCTGCTATTTGAGCAAAAGTTGTTTGGTGACTTTGTCCATGACTATGTGAACCTGTATAAACAGTGACTTGTCCAGTAGGATTGAATCTTACTTCTGCAGACTCCCATAATCCAACTCCACATCCTAAAGACATTACAGCAGCCGAAGGAGCAATACCGCATGCTTCAAAATATGAAGTAACACCTATTCCTCTTAGTTTTCCTTTGGCTTCAGACTCTTTTCTTCTTGCCTCAAAACCTTTGTAGTCTGCCATCTGTTTTGCCTTTTCCATTCCAGCAACATAATCGCCAGAATCTACTGTATGAACTAATGTCTGTTTAAAAGGGAATGCAGTAGGGAAATTTTTAATTCTAAGTTCAGTTTTATCTATCCCTAATTCCATTGAAGCTTTTTCAACTAATCTTTCAATAGTGTATGTAGCCTCTGGTCTTCCTGCACCTCTATAAGCATCTACTGGAGCTGTATTTGTATATACAGCTTTGACATTTGTATAAGCTGCTGGAATTTCATAAACTCCAGTTGCACAAGGTCCAAATAAATAAGTTGGTGTTACTGTGCCGAATACTCGAGCATAAGCTCCAAGGTTTGCTATGGTCTCATTTTTAAAACCAAGAAACTTTCCATCTTTAGTAACCGCTAATTCTGCATGAGTTACATGATCTCTTCCATGTATGTCAGTTAAAAAAGACTCTGATCTTTCTGCAACCCACTTTATAGCTCTATTAATTTTTTTAGCTGCCCAACTACAAACAATATCTTCATTGTAGACATTAATTTTTGAACCAAAACCACCGCCAACATCTGGAGCTACAACTCTTAACTTATGTTCAGGAGCTACATTTCCAAAAGCAGACATTATCAATCTTGACAAATGTGGATTTTGACTTGTTGTATATAAAGTAATCTCTTCAGATGCTGCATTGTAATCGGCAACACATGCTCTTGGCTCCATTGCATTTGGAATTAATCTATTATTAATGATATCAATAGAAATTACTTTATCAGCCTTATCAAATGCTTCTTTAACTTTTTGTCTATCGCCTAACAACCAGTCAAAACAAAGATTTTTATCGATGCCTTCATGAATAGTATCTCCATTCATAGCATCTGCAGTACTTGTGACTGCTTTTAATACTTTGTAATCAACTTCAACTTTTTCTGCAGCTTCTTTTGCTTCTGCTAAACTTTCAGCAATTACAACAGCAACTGGATCTCCAACAAAATTTACATTATCTTTAGCTAGCGGAGGGTTTCCAGGACATTTCATTTCTGTACCGTCTTCACTTCTAATCGCCCAACCCGCAATCAAACCTCCAATTTTATCATCTGCTATTTCTTTGCCTGTAAGTATGCTTACTACTCCTGATGATTTTAAAGCTTTATCGATATTTATTTTTTTAATAGATGCTCTTGCGTGCGGTGATCTAACAAAAATTGCATAAGTTTGATTTGCTAAATTAATATCTGCTGTATATCTACCTTTACCAGTTAAAAATCTTTTATCCTCTTTTCTCTCAACTCTAGAACCTACTAAACTTGCCATTTTCTTTCTCCTCCTTAAAATTACATTTTTGTTGCTGCTTCTTTAACTGCTGCAACAATATTTTGATAACCTGTACATCTGCAGATATTTCCTTCTAACCAATCTCTAATTTCTGTATCTGATGGTTTTTTGTTTTTTTGCAAAAGATCAACTGCGCTCATAACCATTCCTGGAGTACAAAAACCACACTGTAAGCCATGAAGTTTTTTGAACGCCTCCTGCATTGGATGCATTTTTCCATTTGTTTCTAAACCCTCAATTGTTGTAATTTTTGATCCATTAACGTCAGCTGCTAAAGCCGTACAACTTTTCAAAGAGTTTCCATCAACATGAACTACACATGCTCCGCATTGACTAGTGTCACATCCAATATGCGTACCTGTTAACTGTAAATGCTCTCTTAAAAATGTAGATAATAAAGTGTTATCTGAAGCCTCTTTTTCGACTTTTCTTCCATTAACTTCTAGTGAAATTTTACCCATAATCTCTCCTTTAATTAATATCTTCACCCATGAAGATTTAATCATTTTGGGAATGCAAAGGCAACTATCAATTTTAACTCTAGTAATACTAGAATTTATTTTAAAAACATCCAATAAATTATGAAAATTCCTAGAACTACTGCAGCTGTTAAATATCTATAATTAATTTTTGACATAGGTACTTTTTGGTCGTCGGACTCGGCTATCTCACTTGATTCATTTTTTTCAGAAGAAATTAATTCAGAAAATTTACCAAAAAATATATCTGCCATTTTTTTTGCTGTCATATCTATAAGTCGTGAACCCACTTGTGCAATTTTACCACCTACTTGTGCTTCAACAGAATAAATTAAATTTGTTCCGTTGTCTGTATCCTCAAGTTTAACTTCAGCTTCTCCTGAAGCAAAACCAACTAAGGAGTTTCCAGAACCTAATATCTTATAGCTGTTAGGAGGGTTTAAATCTTTTAACTCAATATCACCAGAAAATGCTGCATTAAAAGGTCCAATTTTATTTGTAGCTTTTGCAGAAAATTCAGTTTCAGATTTTTTATTAAACTCTTCACATCCAGGGATTGCTTGTTTTAGTATTTCTGGATCATTTAAAGCATCCCAAACTTTTTGTTTCTCTAAATTAATTTTATAAGATCCTGTTAATTTCATTAATTAAACATATAATAAATTATGGACGAAAATACAAAAAAAGAATTACAGTCTGCAGCATTCGAAAGGCTTATATCTCATCTTAGAGAAAGAAAAGATGTGCAAAATATAGATCTGATGAATCTTGCAGGTTTTTGTAGAAACTGTCTTTCTAAATGGTATAGAGAAGAGGCGGGGAAAAAAGGAATTGAAATTTCTGATCCTGATGCAAGAGAGCATGTTTACGGGATGCCTTATTCTGAATGGAAAGATAAATATCAAAAATAATTATTTCTCTTTAAGTCTAGGGAATAATTCTACAAAATTACAGGGTTTATGATTAATGTCTAATTGATGCTTTAATATTCCATCCCACGCATCAGTTACACCTCCTGAGGATCCTGGTAATGCAAATATATATTTACCATTAGATAAAGCTGCACAAGCTCTAGATTGTATAGATGATGTTCCAACTGTTTTTAGACTTATTGTTCTAAAAACCTCCCCAAATCCAGGTATATGTTTATCTGCAATTTCATTAACTGCTTCAGGAGTTATATCTCTTCCAGTAAGACCTGTTCCTCCAGTAGTAATAATAACGTCTATATCTTTTTGATTAGTCCATTCTTTTAAAATTTTTACAATATCTTCTTTATTGTCTTTACAAATTTTTCTATCAATTAATTGATGTTTAGCTTCTTTAATTTTTTCAACCAAGATTGCACCTGATTTATCATTATCAAATGTTCTTGTATCTGTTACAGTTAATAAAGCAATATTTACATCCATAATTTAAAAATGATTATATTATCAATTCTTTTCTTTGTAACTGCATTAATATACTCAAGTGTTGGTTTTGGGGGAGGCTCAACATATCTCGCAATACTTTTAATTTGGGGTGTGCCTTACACAATATTTCCCGTTCTAGCCCTTGTATGCAATATTATTGTTGTATCTGGTAATTCTATTAATTTTAAAAGATCTAAGAATATAAACTTTAGTTTACTTTTTCCTTATTTAATTGGCTCAATACCTTTTGCCTTTATTGGAGGATCGATAAAAATTGAAAAAAGTTTATTTGAGATTTTATTATTTTGTGTTTTGTTGGTTGCAGGCATTTTTTTATTAATTGAAAGTAAATCTTTTAATAAAGAGCAAATTAAAATTAATAAAATACCAAGATTAATCTCAATTTCTTTTGGATCGATAATTGGCTTTATGTCAGGCATAGTAGGAATTGGTGGAGGAATTTTTTTAAGCCCTCTTCTATTTTTAATGAAAGCTGGATACCCAAGACATATCACCAGTAGTGCATCTTTATTTATATTAATCAATTCTATCTTTGGAATAGCTGGACAGCTGACAAAAGATCAGGTTTTAGATCAAGTTATTACCTATTGGCCATTATTTTTATCGGTACTTATTGGAGGACAAATTGGTAGCTTATTAAACATTAAATTTTTATCGAATAAAATTTTAGCTCTACTAACTTCTTTTCTTGTAATTTTTGTCGCAATAAGAATGGGGATTAAACTTATTGCTTAATCTTGAATAAATATGCTTTTAATATATTTAAAGCATTATGAAAAATATTAAGCCTTTTGGTCCATCAATTGGAAAAACAAAAATTTCAAAGAAATTTTTAAATATCTTGAACAAAGAAATTGATAATAAAGTTTTAACAAAAAAAAACGATTATGGCTCTAAACTAGCTAGTCAAATTAAAAAAGAAATTAAAATTTCAAATAATTTTATAAAAAAGAATTTAGAAAGAGAAATAAAAAAAAATATCAAAGATTTTCTTAAAAATGAAAAAATTAAAAAAGTTAAAAATATAAAAATATTAAATTTATGGGTAGTTAGTCAATTTAAAGATGAATATAACCCTATTCATTATCATGATGGAGATATATCTGGTGTGGGTTATTTAAAAGTCCCAAAAAATATGACTAAAAATAAACTTTTAAAAAATAAAAAAGATAAAACTAATGGCACAATTGATTTTATAAACGGACAAAGGGGTTTTTTAAGCAGAAGTATTTTTAATATTGTGCCTAAAGAAAGAGACTTGATAATTTTTCCAAACTATTTGATGCATACTGCATATCCATTTAATATTAATGCTGAAAGAAGATCTTTTTCTTTTAATGCTAAAATTATTTTTAAAAAATAATGATTAACAAAGATTATTTTAGACAAACTAGAATTTTAGATGGTGGGATGGGTCAAGAATTACTTGCAAGAGGAATGAAACCAAATTCAACATTATGGAGCGCTAATGCAATATTAGATGAAAATTATCATCAACTTGTTTTAGACACACATATTGATTTCATAAAAGCTGGTGCTGAAATCATTGTCACTACTACTTTTGCAACACGACAGAAACGTTTAAAAGAGAATAACCTTTTAGATAAATTCGAATATTTAAATCAAAAAGCAGGTGAAATTGCTCAAGCTGCAAAACAAAAATTTCCCAATACTTATATTGCTGGTGGAATACCTCCCCAAAATTTAACATATGAAGCAGATGATAGAGATGAATTTGAAATAACTGAAAACTTTAATAGTCAAGCAAAGGCCCTTAATCCTTATATTGATTTTTTTTACTTTGATGTTTGGAGTAGTATTAAAGAGGTTAAATGTGGAATTAAAGCTGTCAAAGAATTTAAAAAACCTTATTTAGTTGGATTACATATATCTGAAGGAACGACTTTACCTAGTGGAGAAAATATAACACAAATAAAAGACATAATTGATGAAAACGCTCTAGGAGTAATGTTGTCATGTGTTTCTCCTGAAAATTTTGAAAAAAATTTAAAAGAGTTAAAAAGTTTAAATATACCATTTGGTTTCAAATTAAATGGCTTTGTTACCACTAAACTAAGAGAAAGTTATACATCAGTTTTTTTGGGAAAAAAAACTAATCCAAATGAAATTTTAGGAAAAAGACAAGATTTGACACCAATTAAAATTCAAGAAATTGCAAAAAAATTTAAAGACGCTGGAGCAACTATTCTTGGAGGATGTTGTGAAACTGGTCCTTCACATATAGAGGCAATATCAAGAATTAAGTGACATTTTTATAATCTGCTTTTCTTGCTAAATATATTCCAATAAATACCGCAATTAATGCAACTATAATTTTTGAGGTAATTATTTCATTGAGAAATATGTATCCTAAAATAATTCCAAATATTGGAATGATATATGAGACTTGTGAATGAAATATGAGGCCATTTGTTTTTAAAATTCTGAATCTCAATAACCATGCTATCCCGGTAGGAAAAATTCCTAAATATATTACCGATATAATTGAATCTGTTGAAGGATTTAACATCCAAGGTTTTTCAAAAATTAAAGTGAATGGAAGAAGTATAATTGTTGACCAAATTAAAATTGAACCTGTAACATTTTCGTTTTCTTTATTACTGATTTTTAAAGTTATAACTCCTCCGATTACATAACAGGTAGATCCAAGAAGAATCAAAAGTGCAGCAATAAAGTTATTTTCATTAATTAAAAAGTTATCTGAAAACAAAAATACTATTCCTGAAAATCCAATTAATAATCCAATTGTTTTTAATAAGTTAAATTTTTCTCCTTTTAAAAAAAAATGAGCTAGAACTGTTGAGCTTAATGGTGTTGTGGACATCAAAATAGCTGCTAAATTACTTTGAACAAAATTCACTCCATAAGATATTAGTATGAATGGAATAACTAAATTTACCAATCCAATGATTGCAAACCATTTCCAGTCTTTTGAGAATGCTTCAATTTTTATATTTTTATAAAAACATAAAATTAAAACTGGTATAGCTCCTAAAAAAGATCTTAAAAAACCTATTGTAATAGGTCCAAATGAGTATGTGGCAATCTTTATATTAAAAAAAGCAGACGCCCATATTAATGACAACAATGTCAACAACAAATAATCAACTAATTGTGGTTTTCTCATTCTGTTATTTCCTTTATCTCACCAGAGGTTAAGGCAATTAAATTTTCAAAATTTATTTCGAATACTGCATTAGGATGACCTGCGGCTGCAAAAATTGAGGAAAATCTATTTAAAGTTTCATCAATAAAAATCTCTATTTTTGTTAAATGTCCTGTTGGAGATACTCCACCAATTGTATACCCAGTAATTTTTTTTACATCTTCTGGGTTCGCCATTGAAACATCTTTTTGATCTAAAATTTTTTTTAATTTATTTAATGAACACCTTTTATCTCCAGAAACTAAACATAAAACATAACTATCCCCTGTTTTAAAAAGTAAGCTTTTAACAATTGCCCCTACTTTGCAACCTAAAGCTGTAGCTGCATCTTTAGCTGTTCTAGCAGTTTGCTCTAAAACAATCACTTTAATATCTGGATTAAATTGTTTTAGAGATTTTTCTGCTCTTAAAACTGGCTCTTTATTTAATATTGATTTCACAGGTTTAATATATTTATTATTTTAGTGACTAATTACACTACTTATGTGAAAATTGCATAGGTGTTATTTATTAAATAAGCAATATTTTTAAGTATTTTTTTGCTAATTAGGCCAAACAAAATTACATAGGAGACAAAATGAGTGCAGCAAACGTATTAAAATTTATTAAAGAAAAAGATGCAGAATTTGTGGATCTAAGATTCACTGATCCAAGAGGAAAACTTCAACACTTAACAATGGATGCTTCAATAGTTGATGAAGGTATGTTGAATGAAGGTGTCTTTTTTGACGGTTCGTCTATTGCTGGTTGGAAAGCAATTAATGAGTCTGACATGATTTTAAAACCTGATACTGCAAGAATGTTCATGGATCCTTTTACGTCTCATAATACTGTGGTTTTGTTTTGTGACATTCTAGATGCAATTAAAAAAGATCCTTATGAAAGAGATCCTAGAGGTGTTGCTAAAAAAGCTGAAGAATATTTAAAAGCTTCAGGTATAGGTGATAAAGCTTTTTTTGGACCAGAGCCAGAATTTTTTGTTTTTGACGATGTAAGAATCAAAAATGATATGAATGAGTGTGGATTTAAATTAGATAGTAAAGAAGGTCCTTACAATTCAGGTAAAGAATATGAAAATGGAAATATGGGTCATAGACCTCAAATTAAAGGAGGATATTTCCCAGTACCACCAGTTGATAGTGAACAAGACATGCGAGGTGAGTATCTTAAAAATTTGAAAGAAGTTGGTATTAAAGTTGAAAAGCACCACCATGAAGTTGCACCTAGTCAGCACGAACTTGGTATGTATTTTGGAACTTTAGTAAACCAAGCTGATAATGTTCAATTATATAAATATGTTGTTCAAATGGTTACACATTCATTTGGAAAAACTGCAACATTTATGCCAAAGCCAGTTGCTGGTGACAATGGTTCAGGAATGCATATCCACCAATCTATTTGGAAAGGTGATACACCAGTATTTTCAGGTGATGCTTATTCTGGATTAAGTGAAACCGCATTACATTATATTGGTGGAATTCTAAAACACGCTAAAGCTATTAATGCTTTTGCTAACTCTACAACAAACAGTTACAAAAGATTAATTCCAGGTTTTGAAGCTCCAGTTCTACTTGCATATTCAGCAAGAAATAGATCTGCTTCTTGTAGAATACCAATCACATTAAGCAAAAAAGGTGCAAGATGTGAGATTAGATTCCCAGATGCTGCAGGAAACCCATATTTAACTTTCGCAGCTATGTTGATGGCTGGAATTGATGGAATTAAAAATAAAATTCATCCTGGTGAGTCTTTTGATAAAGATTTATATGAATTGCCACCTGAAGAAGTAAAAGCTATCCCAACAGTTTGTGGTTCTTTAAGAGAAGCTATGGAAAGTTTAGATAAAGACAGAGAGTTTTTAACTCAAGGCGGTGTCTTTACTGACGATCAGATTGATGCTTACATTGCTCTTAAGTTTGAGGAAATTCACAAATTTGAACATGCACCTCATCCTGTAGAGTTTGAGATGTATTACAGTAGCTAATAAATTTAATTACTGTCTAGTTGTTGCAATTGTATCCTTGTTAACACCTTTTTTAACTACGTAATCTTGTGTGCCGTTCGCACCGGTTTCAACTTCTTTACGTAGTTCCTTAAAGAATGTTTTTTCCTTTAAAGAGTCTTTTAAGTTTTTAACAAGATTTTTAAACTCAAATTTGTTCATAAAGAATCTATATACTAGATATGCATATAATGCAATACAGATATGCGATAAATGGGATAATACAACTTATGATATTTTGAAAGACTCTCCGCAGCCGCAACGCTCAGTTTCATTAGGATTATTGAACACAAATGATGAGGATAATTCCTCCTTTTTATAATCCATTTCAGTGCCAAGCAGGTACATAATAGCGGCTGAATCAACGAATACTTTCACGCCCTTATCTTCTATAACTTCATCATTAGGATTTAACTCTTTTGTGTACTCCATCACGTATGACATCCCTGCGCAACCTCCAGATTTCACTGATACTCTAACTCCGATAGAATCTTTTTCAGCATTAGACATTATCTCTTTTATTCGTAATGCTGCGTTATCACTTAATTTAATTATAGGATTCATTATAAATTCAATTCCAATTTTGCTGCTTCTGACATCATATCTTTATTCCACGGTGGATCCCAAACTAACTCAAGATCAACATCCTCTATACCTTCAACTTGCATTGCACCATCTTTTACTTCTTTAGGTAAACTTTCAGCTACTGGGCAATTTGGTGTAGTCAAAGTCATTTTAATTTTAACAAACTTATCGTCCTCAACCTTAATATCATAAATCAAACCCAATTCGTAGATATTTACAGGTAACTCAGGGTCATAAATTTTTCTTATTTCTTCAATTATCTGTTCTTTTTTTGACATAATTTAGTTTTCCGTTTTTACTTCCTCTGTTTTTTCATCAAATGCAGAAACCATTGTATGCCAAGATAAAGTTGCACACTTAACTCTCATTGGATATTGCTTAACACCAGATAAACACATTAGTTTAGTTTTTTCATCTTCACTCAAATACTTAGATTTTAATTCAGGATTTTCCTTAATCATTCCTAAAAAATCCTCAACAATCTCTTTAGCCTCATGCTCATTTTTTCCTTTAATTAAATCTGTCATTATAGAAGCTGAAGCCATTGAAATCGCACAACCACTCCCTTCGAAGGATGCATCTTCTACAATTTTTTGTCCATTAAGTTTTAAATAAACATGAACATTATCACCACAAAGTGGATTATTACCTTTAGCGTCTTTATTAAAATCTTCTGTTTTTCTAAGATTTCTAGGATTCTTACCGTGTTCTAATATAATTTCTTGATAAAGTTCTTTTAAATTCATTATAAATTAAATATTTTTTTACAGTTGTTAATTGACTCATTCAACTGATCTAAATCCTCTTTTGTATTATAAATACCAACCGATGCTCTAGCACTAGCTGGAATATTTAATTTGTCATGTAGAATTTGACAACAATGATGTCCTGCTCTTATTGCAACCCCGTCTTCATCCAAGATAGTTGCTATATCATGAGGGTGAACTCCTTCAATAGTGAATGATAAAACCCCTCCTTTATTTTTTGGATTTCCGATAAGTTTAACTGAGTTATTTTTTTGTAATAGTTCTTGCCCGTATTCAACTAAATCAGCTTCATGTTTCATAACATTTTCGATACCAATGCGTTCTAAAAATTTTATTGATTGGTCAAAAGCAATTACTTGTGCTGTAGCCATAGTACCAGCCTCGTATTTATTAGGTAGTTCACCATAGGAAATCCTATCCTTTTTAACTTCGCTTATCATTCCTCCACCACCTTGGTATGGAGGTAATTCTTCTAACCATTTTTTTTTGCCATATAGAACTCCCAAACCTGTAGGTCCATACATTTTGTGACATGAAATTGCATAGAAATCACAATCTAAATCTTGCATATCTAATTTTAAATGTGGCGCTCCCTGACATCCATCGACTACAACAATTATTCCCTTTGAATGAGCAAGCTGAGTAATTTCTTTTACTGGTAAAATTGCACCTGTTACATTCGACAGATGAGTAATAGAAATTAATTTTGTTTTTGGAGTTATTTTCTTTTCTATTTCTTCAAGTGTAATTTCACCTTCTTCATTTATTTCAGCAAAATTAATTTTTATATTTTTTGATTTTCTTAAGAAATGCCATGGCACGTAATTTGAATGATGCTCAAGTTCCGTAATTAATACTTCATCACCTTCCTGTAGGTAACTTTGACCTAATGTATTAGCAACTAAATTTAATGCTTCTGTAGCTCCTTTTGTAAAAACAATTTCATTTTTATCTTTAGCGTTGATATATTTTTGAACTGATGATCTTGTGCTTTCATATAAATTTGTTGCTGCTACAGCAAGATAATGAACGCTTCTTCCAACGTTAGAAAATTGTTTGGTATAAAATTCATTAATTCTATCCACAACTATTTTTGGTTTTTGTGATGAATTTGCACTATCTAAATAAACTAGATCATTATTTTGAATTTTTTCATCAAAAATTGGAAATTCTTTTTTTACCTGATCAATATTCATTCTTTAATTCCAAGCATATTTTTTATTAAGTTTTTTATTTCTGAGTCAGTAATTTTTTCCACAACGTCAAGCAGAAAACCATTAATCAAAAGCTCCCTTGACTGCTGATAACTTAAACCTCTAGACATTAAATAAAATATAGAGTTTTCATTTAAACTGCCTGATGCTGAACCATGCGAACACTTAACGTCATCAGCATAAATTTCTAGTTCTGGCTTGGCATTAAACTCCGATTCTTTATTTAACAATATTGCTTTGCTCAATTGGTATCCATCAGTTTTCTGAGCATCTGAATTTACAAATATTTTGCCTTGATACACTGCTTTAGAGCTTTGTTCTAAAACACTTTTAATTAATTGATAACTTTTTGTATTTTCAGTTAAGTGATTTATTATTGATCTAATTTCGTGATGTTTATCATTATTCAATGAAAAAACACCATTAACAAAAGCTGATGCATAAACTCCGTTTAAATTACAGTTTATATCATTTTTAGAAAAATTTGATCCAGAGGATAAAATAAATGTTTCAGAAATACTGTTCTTATCTTGATCGATATTGTTAAAAGAATATTTAATATTTTTATTTTCAAATTTATCTACTTTGTAATTTTTTAAAGCTGCATTTTCTTTCAATTCAAAGTTATAAAATATATTTAAAAAATTCTTTTCAGATGTATCATTAAACAAATCAATTAATCTTAATGAGCTATCTTTATCTAGTTCAAAATTAAGTCGTAAATTAATGTTCTTAGACCAAATTTTTGAATTTGTTGTATGATAAATAATAAGAGGTTTTACTAATTGATAACCTTTTTTTACCAATATTTTAAAACATTTATTAGTAAAAGCGTTGTTCAAGTCTGATAACGAATTGCTATTTTTAAATTCATTTATAGTTTCTGATTGATCAATTATTTCTATTTGATCTTTTTTTTCATAATCAAAATCAATTTTTTCAATTCTACCATTTATAAAAACTATTTTATTATGCTCTAATCCATCTACAAATACAGAGGTATCGACTTTATTAGTAGAGGCTTGATCATTATAAAAACTAAGTTCTCCAATATTATTTTTTATTATTTGACTGAGATCTGAAAATTTCCAATCTTCCTCTTTTCTATTTGGAAAACCTCTGTCTATAAAATTATCTAAACAAAATTTTTTTATCTCAATATCTTTTTGAGATAAACTTAAATTTTTTATACTATTATAAAAATCTTTTTGTAATTGTTCTTTCATTTAATTAAAATTTTCGTATCCTTTTTTCTCTAATTCTAAAGCTAAATCTGGACCACCAGATTTTACAATTTTTCCATTCATCAAAACATGAACAAAGTCAGGTTTTATATAATCAAGTAATCTTTGGTAGTGCGTAATAATTAAAAATGAATTATTTTTATCTCTTAATGTATTAACCCCATCTGCAACAATCTTTAAAGCATCAATATCTAAACCAGAATCAGTTTCATCTAAAATTGATAATTTTGGAGCTAGCAAAGACATCTGTAAAATTTCATTTTTCTTTTTTTCACCTCCAGAAAAACCAACATTTAATTGTCTGTTTAATTTTTCCTCATCAAATTTTAGTTCTTTAGATTTTTCTTTTACCAACTTTAGAAATTCAATAGCATCAAGCTCTTTCTCGCCTCTTGCTTTTCTTACAGCGTTTAAAGAAGTTTTTAAAAATATATTTGTATTTACACCTGGAATTTCTAAAGGATATTGGAAAGCTAAAAATATACCCTTGTGCGCCCTTTCCTCTGTTTCAAGTTCAAATAAATCTTTTTCTTCAAAGAGAACTTCCCCAGAAACTTCATAGCCTTTTTTTCCAGATAAAATGTTGGACAAAGTACTTTTTCCAGATCCATTAGGACCCATAATTGCATGTACCTCACCAGGATTTATATCTAAGGATAGCCCATTTAAAATAGACTTATTATCAATCGTTGCATTTAAATTATTTATTTTAAGCATTAGCCTACACTTCCTTCTAAACTGATACCTACAAGTTTTTGGGCTTCTACAGCAAATTCCATAGGTAATTGCTGCAACACTTCCTTACAAAAACCGTTAACGATCAAGCCAACAGCTTCCTCTGGATTTAATCCTCTTTGTTGACAATAATGCAGCTGCTCTTCACTTATCTTGGATGTGGTTGCCTCATGAGCAATATTGGACTCAGAATTTTTATTTTTTATATAAGGAACAGTGTGAGCTCCACATTTGTTACCCATTAATAAAGAGTCACACTGAGTATAATTGGTTGAATTTTTAGCTTTTGATGAAATATCAACTAAACCTCTATATGTCATATCTGAACTCCCAGCTGATATTCCTTTAGAAATTATTTTACTTTTAGTATTTTTACCTAGATGGATCATTTTAGTACCTGTATCTGCTTTTTGGTGATTGTTAGTAATAGCTATTGAATAGAACTCACCAACAGAGTTATCTCCTTTAAGAATACAACTAGGATACTTCCAGGTAATTGCAGAACCTGTTTCAACTTGTGTCCATGAAATTTTTGAATTTTTTCCCTTGCATAAACCTCTTTTTGTTACAAAATTATAAATTCCACCTTTGCCATCTTGATCACCTGGATACCAATTTTGAACAGTTGAATATTTTATTTCCGCATCATCAAGTGCAATTAGTTCTACATTAGCAGCATGTAATTGATTTTCATCTCTCATTGGAGCTGTACATCCTTCTAGATAACTTACATAACTTCCTTTGTCTGCGATAATTAAAGTTCTTTCAAATTGACCTGTATTTGATGCATTAATTCTAAAATAAGTTGATAGTTCCATTGGACATCTAACACCCTCTGGAATGTATACAAAAGAACCATCTGTAAAAACTGCCGAATTTAATGTTGCAAAAAAATGATCACTAGTTGGTATTACAGAACCTAAATATTTTTTGACTAATTCGGGGTGACTTTGAATTGCCTCTGATATAGGGCAAAATATAATTCCTTGTTTAGTTAATTCATCTTTAAATGTAGTAGCTACAGAAACTGAGTCAAATACAGCATCAACAGCTATTCCATTTAATCTCGCTTGCTCTTGCAAAGGAATTCCAAGTTTCTTATAAGTTTCTAAAAGTTTAGGATCCAGTTCATCCAAGCTCTTTGGCTTATCTTTCATACTTTTAGGTGCAGAGTAATAATATAAATCTTGATAATCTATTTTTGGAAATTTAGGTTTCTGCCAATCTGGTTCTTTTAATACTTTAAATCTTTCAAAAGCTTTTAGTCTAAATTCAAGCATCCACGTAGGTTCTTTTTTAATATTAGATATAAATTTAATGACATCTTCATTTAAACCTTTTGGGGCTTGAATATTTTCTATGTCTGTCGAAAAACCGTATTTATAGTCTTTTAAATTATTTATCTCTTTTTGTCTGTTATCCATTCTAAACTCTTGTTTCTTTATTATTATTTAATAAATCTTTTAAGCTTTTATTTTCAAAGAATGTATTTATGTGAATCTCTAATTCATCCCAAAGGTTGTGAGTTATACACTTTGTGGCTTTGCCGTTACATCCTCTTTTTGATTCTTTTTTACACTGAACAGTTTTTACTTTTTCATCAACTGCATTAAAAATATTTGTTAATTTAATATCGTTTGGATTTTTATTGAGAATATATCCTCCCTGAGTTCCTCTGATACTTTTAACAATTTCATTTTTTTTTAATTTAGAAAAAATTTGCTCTAGATAATCTAAAGATATACCTTGTCTCAACGATATATCTCTTAGTGATACTGGATTGATGTTATCAAACCTAGCTAAATCAACTAAAGCCATGACGGCATATCTACCTTTTGATGTAAGTTTCATTTTTTACCCTTTAATTGTGGGTTTTTATACATACTTGACTAATATGGTCAAGTTTAGAGTATAAAAAAAAAACTAACATTTTGTCGCTGACTTGTGATAAACGTACATTTTTTTTGAGAATAATAATCAATATCGCTTATGGATAACAAGATTTTAGAAATATTTATACCTGGTCCTGCAGGAAGACTTGAGGCTAAATATTATAAAAGTAAAAAAAATACTTCTCCAATTGCTTTAGTATTACAGCCACATCCTCAATATGGAGGAACTATGAATAATAAAGTAGTAGTAGATACTTTTCATACATTTATGGATAATGATTTTTCTGTTTGTAGAGTAAATTTCAGAGGTGTTGGTAAAAGCGATGGAGAATTCGATAATGGTCAAGGCGAACTTGCTGATGCAGCAGCTGCTTTAGATTGGTTAGAAAGAGAAAATTTTGACAATTCGCAATGCTGGGTTTCAGGATTTTCATTTGGATCTTTGATTGCAATGCAATTATTAATGAGAAGACCAGAAATAAATAGGTTTATAGCAATTTCACCTCAACCAAATGTTTATGATTTTTCTTTTTTATCTCCATGTCCAACTTCTGGTTTAGTTGCTTATGGTAAAAAAGATGAATTGGTACCAGTGGAATTTATTAATGAACTTGACAAAAGATTAAGTGCACAAAAAGGTATCAAAGTAGAATTTAATGCAATATCAGAGGCCAATCACTTTTTTTCAAAAACAAGTGATTCTTTAATTAAACATCTTGATAAATATATTAAAAAAGAAACAGCACTATATTAAAAATTTTCTACTAACTTTCCACCCACTGTAAATTCTTTACATCCAGTTGTTGTGCTAAATGAAATTGGTAAATTCAAAAAAGACCTTATAGCTAAAAATCCAAACGCCTGGGATTCAATATAATCACCATTTAAATTATAATTATCTATACTTTCCAAATTAATATAATTTTCATTTGATATATAATTTTTTATACGATTAATTAAATTACTATTTTTTCTACCACCACCACAGAGTAAAATTGTAATACTATTTTTTTGACTAATATATTTTAACCCTTCTGCAATTAAATATGCTGTAAAGTCTGTTATAGTAGCACAACCATCTTCTAAAGATAAACCTCTTGCAAAAGATACATCAAAATTTTTTATATCCAATGACTGGGAGTAAGAATTTATTTTAAAATTATCTATTACTTGATTTAGAATTAATTGATCAACTTTACCTACTTTAGATAGTTCACCATTTTTATCAAATTTTTTATTAGAATTTTTTCTTACCCATTCATCAATTAAACAATTACCAGGGCCTATATCATAAGCAGAAAGGTTGTTTTGAAAATTATTTGAGTCATTAATAACTTTTGTAACATTTGCGATACCACCAATATTCAAGAAACCTATTGGAAAATTAATATTAAAATTTTGATTAATTTTTTTTGATAAAATATGATGAAAAATTGGAGTTAAAGGAGCACCCTGGCCATTATTTTGAATATCCGCTTGTCTAAAATCATATACGACTTTTTTTTTGACCATTTGAGATAACAATTTCCCGTCTCCTAATTGATTGGTAATTTTCTCATTTGGGTTATGAAAAATTGTTTGACCATGAAAACCTATCAAATCAATACGATCTCTATATTTTTTTAATGATTGATTAACTGCATCGACATGAAAAAGAGTTAAATTACGCTCTAATTCTCTTAATTTTTCTGAATTTTGTAAAAGATCATTCTTTGTTAAAACTAAATCTCTTAATCGAACTAACTGATCCTGAAGATTTTTATCATACTCATAATAATCATCTAAAATGTTTGAAAAATCATCGTATCCATCTGAACTAATTATAGACAAATCAATGCCATCCATAGATGTTCCACTCATTAGTCCAATTGCAGTATATAATTTTTTTTTCATTGATATGTTTTTTAAAAAAAATTTGTATATTGTAACTATAAACTTATGAATAAATTTTTAAAAGAATTTAAAGATAGAGGTTTTTTCTATCAATGCACAAGTGAAGATGAACTATCTAAACAATTAGATCAAGAAAAGATAAAAGGTTACATAGGTTTTGATTGTACAGCTGAAAGTTTACATGTGGGTAGTTTACTGCAAATAATGTGTTTACGACTACTTCAAAAAAATGGACATCGACCAATAGTTTTACTTGGTGGAGGAACAACAAGAATTGGGGATCCATCTGGTAAAGATAAAACTAGAAAAATATTAAGTGAAGATGAGATTGAAAAAAATATAAAAAATATCAAAAATATTTTAAAAAAATTTTTAGATAATGATGATCCAAATACAAAGCCAATATTTGTAAACAATTATACATGGCTTAAAAATTTAAATTATATTTCATTTTTGAGAGATATTGGAAAACATTTCACAATAAATAGAATGCTAACATTTGATAGTGTTAAACTCAGATTAGATAGAGAACAATCTTTAAGCTATATGGAGTTTAATTATATGATTTTACAAGCATATGATTTTCTTGAATTAAATAAGAAAGAAAATTGTGTCTTACAAATCGGAGGTTCAGATCAATGGGGAAACATTGTTAATGGTGTTGAGCTAATTAAAAGATATTCTAATAATCAAACCTTTGGTTTAACAACTCCATTAATTACACTAGCAAATGGTGCTAAAATGGGAAAAACTGAAAGTGGGGCTATTTGGTTAGATGAAAAATACTTTTCTGCTTATGATTATTGGCAATTTTGGAGAAACGTAGATGATAGAGACGTAATTAAATTTTTAAAAATGTTTACTGAAATTGAAATTAAAGAAATAGAAACCATTAAAAATAAAAATATAAATGAATTAAAAATACTCCTTGCTAATAAAACCACAGAAATGTTACATGGAAAGGAAGCAGCTAAAAATTCTGAGCAAGCGGCACAAGAAGCTTTCTCCGGAAACACTCTAGGTTCAAACTTACCTAAAGTTAATATTCAATCAAATAAAATAGAAGAAAAAATAAATATAGTAGACCTTGTTTTATTATCTAAACTAGAAAACTCGAAAAGCGAAATCAGAAGACTTATAAAAGGTAATGCGGTAAAAATAAATGATGATATTATCATAGATGAAAAATTCAAAATCAATAAAAATTTATTTAAAGATAATTATCTTAAACTTTCCCTTGGAAAAAAAAGACATATTAAAATAGAATTAAATTAATTTTTTTTAATTTTCTCTAAAGTTCTAGTAATAAATCTGGGTGTTAAAGTTTTTATAGGATTTACAGTAGTTTCTAAATCTTTAGGAGGGCCTTTAATTTTAAAGCTGACTCCAAAAATACCTTCACCTACTTTCTTTCCAATCAGTAAATCTCCAAGCAAAGGTATTGAGGCAATAGATCTATTAATTGTTGTAGCTGGTACCAAGGTTCCTCTTAAACTTATTAGTTTATCCTCCTCAATGTATCCCTCTAATAAAATAGATATTGCTGGACCAATTGCATATAGCTCTTGAATCCTCATAAGTTTATCCTCGTTAGTAAAATTCATCTCAAAGTCCGTAAATCTAATTCCTTCTCCGGTTAGTAAATCTGCTACACCTTGAAGAGATGCGAGTGCTAACAACTTTGCTAATGCTGGAATTTCTTTAACTTTAAAATTATCGATAACCAATTTGGAAGTTGCGAGTCCGTCTTTATTTAAAGAGGAGAAATCTAAATATCCTTCTTTACCATCTTCAAAATCTTTAATGAATTTGTATCTATCTACAAGGGGTTTTGCCTTAGATGAGAAAAGAGTAGTAATTTTTTCACCTTGATTATTTGTATTAATTGTAAATTTTATATTTTGTGAATTGTTATAAAAAGCAATTATATCTGCTTCTTCTACTTTATTATTAATAATTTTTATTTTTCCTTTTAAATCCCTAACAAAGTATATTTTATCAAAGTAAACTTCCTCAAAATTTAGGTCTATATCTATGTTATTTTCAAAAAATTTGTTTTCTTTTTTATTATCGGGATCTAGTAAATTCGAAATTAAAGAATTTGCATTAAATGAAGTGCCATCAATCAAATAATTTTGGCCCTCTACTTTTTTTAAATTGTAATTATTTTTCTTATTTTCTGTATCTAAAAAATTAAAATTTGCCTGATCAATTTTTATTATTTGATTAAAATTGTTAAGAGATAAATTCTTAATTTCAATATTATTATTTTCCTCATTAATGATAAAGTTATTTAAATTTAAATTGTT
>CACJIB010000013.1 GCA_902593405.1 uncultured Pelagibacteraceae bacterium
TGATCAGGATTTCTTAAAGTCCAAAAGAAAATTAATAGATGAACAAAATTAAAAGCAAAATATTCAAGTTTTAAGTAATTAAAATCAAATTCATTAAATACAGAAAAAAATAACATTATAAATGGTGCATAGGATAAGAATATTTTTAAAAAAGGACTTTTATTAAGTGATGACATTATTCTTCTCCACCTATTTTATAAGAAACTATTTTTACATAGTTGAGTTGTGTAAAATCAGAAAAAAAATTAATTTTTCCCTCTGATATGTTGTTAATTTTTCCAATTGGTATACCAGGTTTGAATAAACCACCAAGACCTGAAGTGTAAGCAAAAATTTCTTTATTTTTAAAATCTTCTCTAAATTCTTCTTGAGTATGTTCAATTTTTCCAAAATCACTTCCTGTTCCAGAAATTACAGCTTGTATATCATCTGGCTCTAATACAGATGGTATTTTACTATTAAGATCAGACAATAGTAATGCCCTTGAATTAGTATAATTTACCTCAATTATTTGGCCGACTAGATAAACATCATCAATAACAGCCATTCCAATTTTTACTTTATCTTTTGTGCCTTTATTTAATACTACTGATTTTAAATATGGACTGTCTTTATCAATTAAAACTCTGGCAAATATTTCTTGTGAATTTATACTTTCATCAAGTAACTCTCTAAGCTTTTCATTTTCTGCAGTTAAAAAATCATTTTGTAATTTAAGTTGTTCAGAATTTTCTATTTTAATTAATTCTTTCTGATGACTTTCATACAAATCCATATGTGATTTGAATTTTGATGTTATTTCTTTTAATTTATTTTCTGGAATTGATGCAATATGAGATGATCTATAAATTACTTCATTAATTCCTAATTTAACAAATTGAATTGCTTTAAAATTTAAATTACTTAGAACAATTACAAAAATTGATAAAATAATTAAAGTAAGTAAAGAAAATTTTTGTTTATCTTTTTTTTTTAAGAAAGCTGACCTAATGGCAATTACAAAATCATCTCTGCCAGTAGCCATTTTTCCTAATATTCAGATAACATAGTAGAAAAGGTTTCTTCTTGATCCAAAGCTTTACCTGTGCCAACAGCTACACAAGATAATGGATCATCTGCTATATGAACTGGTAAACCTGTTTCTTTAGAAAATCTTTTATCGATATTTTTTAACAAAGCACCACCACCTGTTAAAGTTAAACCCATATCAACTAAATCAGCTGACAACTCAGGTGGAGTATTTTCTAACGCATCTTTAATTGCACCAACCATTTGCTTCATAATATCGTTTAGTGCCTCAGCCGTATCTTCTTCAGTAATATTAACTTCCTTTGGAGTACCTGATCTTAAATCTCTTCCTTTAACTGGGTATGTGTTTGTTCCAGTTGGAACAGCTGTTCCCATTTCTTTTTTTATTTTTTCCGCAGTAGTATCACCAATTAATAAATTGTATTCTTTTCTCATGTAGTCCACTATTGCAGTATCCATTGAGTCACCTGCAACTCTTAAAGATTTAGAGTAAACCAATCCACCTAAAGACATTACAGCAATTTCACTTGTTCCCCCGCCAATATCTACAATCATTGAACCAGTTGCTTCAGAAATTGGTAGATTTGCTCCAATAGCTGCTGCAATCGGTTCCTCAATTAATTGAACTCTTCTTGCACCTGCTGCTAGAGCACTATCTTGAATTGCTTTTCTTTCAACTGGTGTTGAACCAGTTGGTACACAAATTAAAATTCTAGGATTTGCAAATGTGCTTCCTTTATGAACTTTTTTAATAAAATGTTTAATCATTTCTTCAGTAACTATAAAATCTGCAATAACACCATCTCTTAGAGGTCTAATTGCACTTATGTTACCTGGTGTTCTTCCAAGCATTGTTTTTGCTTCATCTCCAACAGCTAATACGTTTTTTTTTCCACCTTGATCAACTATTGCAACAACCGAAGGTTCATTTAAAACTACACCTTGACCCTTTAATACAACAAGTGTGTTTGCTGTTCCAAGATCAATTGCCATATCTTGGCTCCATATTTTTTTAACACTGCTAAATAACCCCATTATATCCCTCTTACTTTCTGACTTTCTTGCTCCATAGGAGCTGTTTTATCTCGTTTAATTATCATTTTATTTAATGCATTTATGTAAGCATTTGCTGATGCAACCAAAGTATCTGTGTCAGCTGCTTGACCCACAGTTGTTTTGCCTTTCTCCTCAATTTTAACACTTACTGTTGCTTGTGCATCTGTTCCTTCTGTAACTGCATGAACTTGATAAAGCTGTAAGTTAACATCGTGAGGATATAAAGTTTTAATGCATTTGAATATTGCATCTACAGGACCATCTCCAGTTTCTGTTGCATTTTTAACATCACCGTAAACATCCAAAGTCATTTCTGCTTTTTGTGGTTCTCCTGTTCCAGCAAAAACTTTTAAAGATTTAAGAGTTATTGCATTTACTTTATTATCTACGATTAAACTATCATCTACTAAGGCAATAATATCTTCATCGTAAACATGTTTTTTCTTATCTGCTAAGACTTTGAATTTTGCAAATGCATTTCCTACTACATCGTCAGTTAGATCTGGATAGCCTAAGCTGTTTAACTTATCTTTAAATGCATGTCGTCCAGAATGCTTTCCCATCACTAATGATGTTTGTTTGACCCCCACACTTTCAGGTGTCATTATCTCATATGTTTGTCTATTTTTTAACATTCCATCCTGATGAATTCCCGCTTCATGAGCAAAAGCATTTTTTCCAACAATGGCTTTATTGTATTGAACAGGAAATCCAGTTGCATTTGAAACAATTTTTGAAGCTTTGCTTAAAAGTGTTGTATTAATTCCAGTTTCATATGGCATTAAATCAGGTCTTGTTTTAATTGCCATAACAACTTCCTCAAGAGCAGCATTTCCTGCTCTTTCTCCTAATCCATTTATTGTACATTCAATTTGTCTTGCTCCAGCTTGAACTCCAGCTAATGAGTTAGCTACTGCTAAACCTAAATCATTATGACAATGAGTTGATAAAATTGCTTTATCAATATTTGGAACTTTATTTAATAAAGTTTCAATAATTGTAGTAAATTCGGATGGTATTGTGTAACCAACTGTATCAGGAATATTAATTGTTGTAGCTCCATTTTTAATTGCAAGCTCTACAGTTTTACACATGTAATCCATATCGGTTCTAGTTCCATCTTCACAAGACCACTCAACATCATCTGTAAACTTTCTTGCATAAGCAACATGTTTTCCAATTGATTCATAAACATCTTCTGGAGACATATTTAATTTATGCTTCATGTGTAGAGGGCTTGTAGAAATAAATGTATGTATTCTAAATCTTGGTGCATGTTTTAGAGCTTCATAAGCTCTATCAATATCTTTTACTGAGTGTCTTGAAAGTCCTGCAGGAATAGAATTTTTTAAAATTTTACTTACTTCTGAAACGGCTTCAAAATCCCCTGGCGAAGCTATTGGAAAACCTGCTTCAATAATATCGATGCCTAATTCATCAAATACTCTTGCGATTTGAATTTTTTCTTCTAAACTCATAGATGCGCCTGGCGATTGCTCACCATCTCGCATAGTAGTATCAAATATAAAGACTCTATCTTTATTGCTCATAACTAAAATTTTTAGAAAATCTATAATACAATCTATGAGAGAGATTGCAAAATAATTAGTTAAATAATCAATTTTAATGGACCATTTTAGGCTTACGGAAAATTAATTATAAATAGACTCAATTTTAGGCATTAACCGTAAAAGCTCTTTTGTATATTCATGTGTTGGTTTTAAAAATAAATCCTCAGTGTTTGAAACCTCACACAATTTGCCATCTTTTAAAACTCCAATTCTATTGCACATTTGTCTAACAACCGGTAAGTCGTGACTTATAAACAAAATTGTTAAATTTAATTGTTCTTGAAGATCTTTAAGTAAATTTAATATTTGAGCTTGGATACTTACGTCCAAAGCAGAAGTGGGTTCGTCACAAACCAAAAGTCTTGGTTGTGTGGCAAGCGCTCTTGCAATTGATATTCTCTGTCTTTGTCCTCCTGAAAATTCATGTGGATATCGATCTGCAGATTTTTGAGTTAATTCTACTGACTCAAGTAAATCATAAATATAATTCTTTAAATCTATATTTGATATTGATGGTTTGTGAAGTGTGATTGGTTCTGCAATTATATCTTTTACTTTTAATCTTCCATTTAGTGAAGAATAAGGATCTTGAAATATCATTTGAATTTGTTTTCTAAATTTCATTAATTCGGATCTTAATTTTATTTTTGTAATACAAACGTTGTCAAAGAATATATCTCCAGAAGTAGGTTTAAATAAATTTACAATCATTTTTGCAATTGTAGATTTTCCACTTCCACTTTCTCCTACCAAGCCAAAAGACTCACCTTCTTTTATGTCAAAAGAAATATCATCAACAGCCATCACAGAATTCTTAGAACTTTCTGTAAAAAAATTATCATCAAAACTTTTACTCAAATTTTTTATCTGTACTAAATTTTGATCTATTATTCCTTTTTTTGTCCATCTATTTAATATTTTGATATTATTTTCTTTTTTGTCACTGTTTTCTTTTTCAACTATTATAAATCTTGAAATTTTTTTGTTAGTTGGTGGAACTGAACTTACTAAACTCTTAGTATAATTTTCTTGTGGTTTAGTTAATATTTTTTTAGTTTGACCAATTTCAACTAAATTGCCGCTTTTCATAACTGCAACTCGGTCTGCAGTTTCAGCTATAACCCCCATGTCATGAGTAATTAAAATGACCGCAAGGTTTCTTTCTTTTGTTAATTTTTTAATTAGTTCTAAAATCTGAGATTGAATTGATACATCTAATGCTGTTGTTGGTTCATCTGCAATTAACAATTCTGGCTCGCAACATAAAGCTAAAGAAATTACTACTCGCTGTCTCATTCCGCCTGAGAATTGGTGAGGATAATTATCAAATCTTGTTTCTGCATCTTTTATGCCAACCTCTTTCAAAAGATTTATAGATTTATTTTTTGCTTCCTCTTTACTTAATTTAAGATGAGTTTGAATTGTTTCTATTAACTGCTCACCCACAGTAAGAATTGGGTTAAGTGAAGTTTGAGGATCTTGAAATATCAATCCAATTTTATTTCCTCTATATTTAACAATACTTTCAGAATTTTCATGAATGTTAAGATCACCCAACATAACTGAGCCACTAGATACCTTGCCTGGTTCATCTATTAAATTTATAATAGCGTTTCCTACTGTACTTTTTCCTGAGCCAGACTCTCCAACTAATCCTAAAATTTCTCCTTTGTTTACCTCAATATTTACATTCCTAGCAGCGTTAACTGTTTCTTTTCTCATTTGATAATCGACACTAAGATTATTTATTTTTAAAAATGTCATTTTTTTAATTTTGGATTTAAAGTATCTCTCATCCAATCCCCTAATAAATTTATAGAAAATGCTAAAATAACCAAGAAAATTGCTGGAAAAAAAGTAATCCACCATTCTCCTGAAAATAAAAAATCATTACCAAGTCGTATCAATGTCCCTAAAGAAGGTGTTGTTGGAGGGACGCCAACTCCTAAAAAACTTAAAGTAGACTCGGCTAAAATAGCAAGAGCTAAACCAATAGTTCCAATTACTAGTACTGGTCTTAAAATATTTGGTAAAATATGTTTAAACATAATAATTATATTTGAAACCCCAATTATTGTTGATGCTGAAACATAATCTTTATTTTTTTCCACCAAAGTTGCTGCTCTAGAAACTCTAGCAAATTGTGGCCACTCTGAAATCCCAATTGCAAATATTAAAACATAAATTGCCATTTCATCATGCATTTCTCTTGAGATTAATCCTCTAGCTATACCATCAACAAGCAAAGCCATCAAAATACTTGGTACTGTTAACTGAACATCAGTTAACCTCATTACTATCATTTCATATTTTCCTCCAAAAAATCCAGCTGTTAATCCCAATCCAACCCCAAGGATTAAACTAAAAATTATCGCAGAAAAACCTACAATTAAAGAAATCCTACATCCATACAAAATTGTTGATAGCATATCTCTTCCTTGTCCATCAGTACCTAAAATAAATTTTGCAAGACCATCTTCTGTCCATGATGGGGGTGTGAATGCATCCATTAGTGATAGAGAGGACGGGTCAAAGGGATTGTAAGGTGTTATGAGCTCAACAAAGAAAGAACAGAAAAAAATTATAAATAAAATAGTAGATGATACAATAGCAGTAGGAGATTTAATAAAGCTATGATAAATATCACTATCTTTTATTCTTTCCCAAGTATTTAAAGTTTTGCTATCCACTTGCAGTGTCTCCTTTAACTCTTATTCTTGGATCAATTAAATAATAAAGAATATCAACTATAAAATTTATCATTACGAAAACAAAAGCTATAAAAACTAAATAAGCTGACATGATTGGTATATCTACGAATTGAACTGCTTGAATAAATAAGAAGCCCATTCCAGGCCATTGAAAAACAGTTTCAGTAATAATTGAAAACGCAATTAAAGTTCCAATATTTATTCCTGCTATAGTTATTACTGGTATCAATCCATTTTTTAATGCATGTTTATATTTAATACTATTTTCACTAATACCACGAGCACGCGCAAATTTAATATAATCTGTTTGTAATATTTCCATCATCTCTGCTCGCACAAGTCTGATGATATAAGTCATTTGGAAAAGGCTTAACGTTACTGAAGGAAGTATAATTGCTTTAAGTCCTGAAACTGTTAAAAAACCTGTAGTCCAAAAACCTAAATCAACAACTTCTCCTCTTCCAAAAGAGGGTAATATTCCTAAGATTACTGCAAACAAATATATAAATAATATACCAATTACAAATGTGGGGAGTGAAACTCCCAGCAAGGAGATGGCTAAAACAAAATCACTTAAAAAACCTTTTCGATTTATACCTGTATAAACTCCCAAAAATGTACCAGTTACAAGCGCAATTAGTGCTGAAATAACCACAAGTTCAATAGTTGCAGGCAATCTTTCAACTATTAATTCTGAAACAGGTCTTCTTAATTGATATGAAATTCCAAACTCACCCTTAGAAGCATTAACTATAAATCTTGAAAACTGCACATGAATTGGATCCATTAAACCCAATGTTTCTCTTAATTCTGCTCTTTCCTCATCAGAAGTTTCTTCTCCAACCATATTATTGATTGGATCTCCAACAAAATTAAATAAAGAGAAAGATACAAAAGCGACAACCAACATCACCAAAGCAGATTGAAACAGCCTTTTAATAAAATATTTTATCAATTTGTGAAGGTTTAAATTTACAAGCCCTTTAAATTTTTAAAGGGCTTGTAATAATTTTTAATTAGTTAAAACTAGCAGTTCTGAATAACGGTTCGTTATTCGGTCTGATAGGAACATTAACATTGCTTTTAGATGCCCAAGAAATTACTTGGTGATGTAAAGGAAGATAAGAAATATCATCTTTTACAATTTTCCAAGCTTTTGCAATTGCAGCATTTCTTTTATCTAAATCAACTTCACCTTCCATAACTCTAATTGCAGCATCAACATCAGCGTTACTAAAGTTAACTTTGTTCCAGCTAGCACCAGTTTCATATAGGTAATGGAAAACATAGTGACTATCTAAAGTTGGAACACCCCATCCTAGCATATAGAAATCACCTTGATCATCTTTAAGCTCTTTGAAGTGTTTACTTTTAGTTTGAGCAAATAAGTTAACATTAACTCCAATTTTACCCAACATTCCAACAACAGCAGTACATATTGCCTCATCGTTTACATATCTGTCATTAGGACATCTAAGTTCAACGTCAAAACCATTAGGATAACCCGCATCAGCTAAAAGTTTTTTTGCAGCATTAACATCGTAAGCTAATCTTTTATCAAGATCTTTAGTGTAACCATTTACACCTGGGAAAGTTATAATTCCCGCTGGTTCACTTAAACCTCTCATAACTTTTTTCTTGATCGCTTCAATATCAATTGCTTG
The DNA here is from genome assembly GCA_902593405.1 of uncultured Pelagibacteraceae bacterium. Classification (GTDB taxonomy): domain Bacteria; phylum Pseudomonadota; class Alphaproteobacteria; order Pelagibacterales; family Pelagibacteraceae; genus Pelagibacter. The sequence continues at coordinate 8,032 of CACJIB010000013.1, forward strand.
ATAGAGAGCTTGTCTTACTTCTTTTTTCTTAAATGGATTATCGCCTGTATTACCAGTTCTTAATTTGTCAGCTGCTTGATCCATACCTAAGAAAATTGTTCTCATTTGAGCTGTACTTTCAACTTTGTGACCTGAAGAAGAACCAATTCTTTTTAAATCCTGAACGGGTGCATCTGTAACTATATCAATTTCTCCAGATAATAATGCTGCAACTCTAGTGGCTGCGTTTTTAATAGGAAGTAACTCAATTTGAGTTACTTTTTTATCTTTCATCTCACCCCACCAGTGTTTATTTCTTTTAAACACAGTTTTAGTGTTAGGCTCTCTTAAAGTAATTTTAAAAGGTCCAGTTCCTAAAGCATTTGTAGCTGAAAATGTTTCTTGCCCTGCATCCCAATTTTGTGGTGCCATTGCAAAATTTTTCTCTGACCATGCTTTTGACATGATAAAAATATTTGAGAGTTGATTTAACAGAATAGGATTTGGTTTACTTGTTGTAATTATAACAGTGTGATCACCAACTGCTTTAACTCCTGAGATAGTGCTTATATACTCTTTAAAATCCGATGTTCTTTGTTTAGCTCTTAATATACTAAATACGACATCTTCAGATGTCATATCAGAACCATCAGAAAATTTTACACCTTTTCTTAATGTAAATTCCCAATTATTTGGATCAGTTGCTCTCCACTTTGTTGCTAAAGCAGGTCCAATTTTCATATCCAAACCTCTTTGAACTAAAGCTTCATAAACCTGTCTTGAAACCTGAGTAGTTGGACCTTCGTTTTGTGCATGTGGATCTAGTGTTAGACTGTCTCCTTGCATAGACCACTTAATTGTTTTTGCCCATGCTGAAGAAAATCCAAATACTAGAACTAATGACAATAGTATTCTTACTATATTTTTAGTGTTCATTATTCCCCTCATTTTTAAAATTTATTTAAAAAAGTATAAGTGAAATAATTGAATTATAGTAGCAATAATTTAGTAATAAAATTTAACTTTTATCGCTATCAACTAATTTTTTCTTACCAATCCAAGGCATCATGGCTCTCAATTCTGCACCAACTTTTTCAACAGGATGCTCGGCTAATTTAGCTCTCGTAGCAAGGAAGTTTTTTTGACCATTTTTGCATTCATCCATCCACTCTTTAGTGAATTTTCCAGATTGAATTTCAGCCAAAACTTCTTTCATTCTTTTTTTAGTTTCTTCTTTATTAACAACTCTTGGTCCAGATTGATATTCGCCATATTCAGCAGTATTCGAAATAGAATAATTCATGTTCGCAATTCCACCTTCATAAATTAAATCAACAATCAATTTAACTTCATGCACTGTCTCAAAATATGCCATCTCTGGTTCATATCCTGCTTCAACTAAAGTTTCATAACCATTTTTAATTAGCTCAACCAAACCTCCACAAAGTACTGTTTGTTCACCAAATAAATCTGTTTCAACTTCGTCTTTGAATGTAGTTTCAATAATTCCTGATCTTCCTCCACCAACTGCTGAAGCATAAGATAAAGCTAAGTCTCTTGCCTTACCTGAACCATCTTGATGAACAGCAAATAAACAAGGCACTCCACCTCCTTTTTCGTATTCACTTCTAACTAAGTGACCAGGTCCTTTTGGAGCAACCATAAAAACATCTAGATCTTTTCTTGCTTTAATTAAATCGTAGTGAACATTTAAACCGTGAGCAAAAGCAATACTAGTTCCTTCTCTTACCCTTTGTTCAATGTGATTTTTGTAAATTTCTGCTTGTAATTCATCTGGTGTAAGAATCATAACTACATCAGCCCACTCAGCAGCATCTGATAAATTCATTACTTTTAATCCTTTTGACTCTGCTTTTGCTGCACTAGACGAACCTTCTCTCAAAGCTACTACAATATCTTTTACTCCGCTATCCTTTAAGTTTAATGCATGAGCATGTCCTTGACTTCCATAACCAAAAATTGCAACTTTTTTACTTTTTATCAGATTTACATCTGCATCTTTTTCATAAAACATTTTCATAACGTCTCTCCTATTAAATTAATTAAATATTTTAGCACCTCTGGTCATAGCTACTGCCCCTGTTCTCGAAGTACTTATAAGTCCCAAAGGCTTTAATTTTTTATTCATTACATCAATCTCTCTTCTAAGAGCAGTTATTTGAATTACTGCTGAAGATTTTGTTTCATCTAATATTACGGGATTAAATTTTTTACAAGCATTTAAGCATTTTTCAATTTTATTTCTTTTGCCCACAACTTTAAACAAAGCCATTTCCTTAAAAATTACGTTTTTGTCCTCTCTTTTAAATTCTGCAACTTTATGAACAGGTACTAATTTAATTAATTGAAGTCTTATTTGATCAATAACTTGAGGTGTCCCAGTTGTAACAATTGTTATTCTTGAGATATTTTTAACTGCATCAACCTCAGCAACAGCTAATGACTCGATATTATATCCTCTTCCAGAAAAGAGACCGACTACTCTTGCAAGAACTCCAGCCTCATTATCAACCCAAACAACAAAAATATATGTATCCGGTTTTTGTTTCTTCGTAGGTACGCTGTAAGCTGATTTGGATTTAGGCATTTTGATTATACTAAGGCTTTGCCTTTTCCTTTAATTTTATTTTCCTCTTGATCATTTGGACCTAAGATCATTTGATTATGAGGTTTTCCAGATGGAATCATTGGGAAACAATTTTCATTAGGATCAACATGGCAATCAAATATAACTGGTCCATCGTAATCGATCATTTCCTGAATTTTATCATCAAGATCACCTGGATTGTCTGCTTTGATTCCTTTACAGCCATATGCTTCAGCCATTTTCATAAAATCTGGTAATGCTTCAGAGTAACTCTCGGAATAATTTTTTTCATGAAGCAATTCCTGCCATTGTCTAACCATTCCCATGTATTGATTATTTAAAATAAAAATTTTTATAGGAAGATTGTATTGAACTGCTGTAGACATTTCTTGCATAGTCATTAAAACTGAGGCTTCTCCAGCAATATCAATTACTAATTTTTCAGGATGAGCAATTTGCACGCCAACAGCTGCTGGCAATCCATACCCCATGGTTCCTAAGCCACCAGATGTCATCCATCTATTTGGTTTATTAAATTTATAATGCTGAGCAGCCCACATTTGATGTTGTCCAACCTCGGTAGTAACATAAGTATCTTTATTCTTAGTTAATTCATAAAGTCTTTGAACCGCATGTTGAGGTTTTATACTTTCATCACTATTTACAAAATTAAGAGAATCTTTTTCTCTCCATTTTTCGATTTGCTCCCACCACTTAGCTATATTCGACTTATTTGATTTGCTATGACCGTTTTTTCTTTTAGAAATTGTCTTATTAATTTTGCTGATAACACTCGTAACATCCCCAACTATTGCAAGATCCACTTTAATAATTTTATTAATTGATGATGGATCTATATCAATATGAACCTTTTTTGAATTTGGTGAAAACTCATCAATTTTTCCAGTAATACGATCATCAAATCTTGCACCAATATTAATTAATAGATCACAATCATGCATAGCATTATTTGCTTCATAAGTACCATGCATACCAAGCATTCCTAAAAATTGATTATCATCTCCAGGGTATGCACCTAATCCTTGAAGTGTAGAAGTTATAGGAAAGCCAGTTAGCTCAACAAATTCTCTTAAAGCCTGACTTGCTTTTGGACCTGAGTTAATTACTCCTCCGCCACTATAGATGATTGGTTTTTTGGCCTTACTTAATAATTTTACTAATTCATCAATTTGATCTTGAGAAAATTTATTGTGAGATTTTCCGTTTAATTTTTTTTCTTTATTTGGTTTTTTATATTTCGCTTTTGCAAATTGAATATCTTTTGGAATATCGATTAAAACTGGACCAGGTCTTCCAGTTGTTGCAACTTTAAAAGCTTCATGCATAATTTTTGAAAGATCATTAATATCTTTAACTAACCAATTGTGTTTCGTGCAAGGTCTTGTAATTCCTGTAGTGTCACATTCTTGAAATGCATCTGTTCCAATTAAATGTGTTGGAACTTGACCAGAAATACAAACTAACGGTACAGAGTCCATATATGCATCTGTTAAAGCTGTAACAACATTAGTTGCCCCAGGACCTGATGTAACTAAAACTACACCTGGTTTTCCTGATGATCTTGCGTAACCTTCGGCTGCGTGACCGGCACCTTGCTCGTGTCTAACTAAAATATGTTTAATAGAAGGATGATTTTTTAATTCATCATAAATCGGTAATACCGCGCCACCTGGATAACCAAAGATATGTTCCACCCTTTGGTCTTCAAGACATTTAAATACAATTTCTGCTCCAGTTAATAATTTTGGCATTAGGCAATCTAGCTGAAGTTGTGCTAATTGGTCAAGTTTAAGAATGAAAATTTTAAATTTTTTTCAAAAAATTATTTAGGTCTTGTGGCTTTAATTTCGTCCAGCTCATCATATTGCCTCTAGCCCAAGTACTTTGTCTTTTGGCGTATTGTCTAGTTTTTATGGCTATTTTTTCTTTAGTATCATTCAAATCTTTTTGTTTTTTTAAATATTGTCTAATTTCATTAATTCCAATAGCCTTGTTAGCGCTTTTATCTTTTCTAACCCTTAGCTTTATGAAATCTTTTACTTCTTTTATTGCTCCATTTCCTATCATCTCCCTTGTTCTTAAATTGATACGCTCAATTAGCTCTTGTCTAGGATAATCAACGTAAACTTTAAAGAAATCATCTTCCATGAAATTTGATTTTGTGTTTTTAAACCATTCATGTATAGATTTTTTTGTAAACTTTTTTACTTCATAAGCTCTAATAGATCTTTGTGTATCTGTAGAGTTTATTTTTCCTATTGAAGATGGATCTAATTTTAAAAGTTTTTCATAAAACTTCTTTTGTCCAAGTTGTTTTTGTAAATCTCTGATTTGATTTCTTAATTTTAATGAAATATTTGGGATTTTAACTAAACCATCAGTTAAAGCTTTAAAGTACAAACCTGTGCCTCCAACAAGTATCGGGGTTTTTTTTCTTTTTTTAACTTCCCTAATTTTTTTAATAACCAACTTCAACCAATCACCTGTAGAAAAGTTTTTTGTAACATTATGAAAACCATACAAATGATGTTTTATTTTCTGGTATTTTTTTGGATCTGGTCTAGCTGATAAAATTTTAAGCTGTTTGTATACTTGCATACTGTCCGCATTAATAATTTCTCCATTAACTTTTTTTGCAACTTTAATTGCAAAACTTGATTTTCCTGATGCTGTGGGTCCTGATATTAATATAATCTTGGATTTTAAATCCATGATCAGTCTAGCTTAACACCTATGTATCTTCGTTGATTTTGATTGTTGTAAATAGCAAGTAAAACTGTTTTTTGATTTGAATTTAGAACTTCCTTTGTAATATTTCTTAAGTCATCGGCTGATCTAATTTTTTTCTTCTGTGCTTCAACAATAATGCTGTTAAGTTCTATCGAATTTACTAGAGGGCTGTTGTTTGCAATTTTTGTTATCACAAGTCCCGTTGTCTGATTTGGTAAATTTCTATTTTTAATATCTTCTTTAGTTAATTGTCTTACTGCTATTCTTAAACTCTCAATGATATCTTCATTATTTTGTTCTTGAGTTTCTCGATTTTTACCTATTTTAAAATCATCTGAAGTTTCTAATCTTCCTAAAACAACATCTTTAATTATTTCTTTTTTGTCTCTCCAAACTTTAACTTCTACTTTTTTTCCAACTTCTGTCCGTGCTACAATAGCTGGAAGTTCTTTCATTTGATTTATTTTTTCTCCATTAAATTCTAAAATAATATCACCAGCTTGTATTCCTGCTTTTTCTGAAGGACTGTTTTCAGCAACACTAGCAACTAATGCTCCTCTTGCTTTGTCTAATTTTTCAACTTCAGCAATTTCTTTTGTTACATCTTGAATTCTAACTCCTAACCATCCTCTTTTTGTTTCGCCAAATTCTATAAGTTGTTTAATAACTCTTTGCGCACTATTTGAAGGAATGGAAAATCCTATTCCTACATTTCCACTTCTCCCAAGTATAGCTGTATTTATACCAACAACATTCCCCTGCATATCAAATAGAGGACCACCAGAATTTCCTGAATTTATCGAAGCATCTGTTTGAATAAAATCTTCATATCGTGATAAACCAATTGATCTATTTCTAGCTGAAATAATTCCAGCAGTAACAGTTCCACCTAAACCAAATGGATTTCCAATTGCTAAAACCCAATCACCAATTCTTGCTTTGTCAGAGTCGCCAAATGCTACAGGGATAAACTTTTCATCTGTTTCTAATTTTAAAACAGCAATATCCATAAGTGGGTCAGCGCCAAGAACCTTAGCTTTAAATTCCTTGTCTCCATACACTCTTACAATAATATCGTCGGCATCTTGGATAACGTGATTATTCGTAACCACAATTCCTTTCTCATCTATTATAAACCCAGAACCCAAAGCAGCTGATTGTCTTTCCTGAGGTGTCCCAAATTCTTTAAACATATCCTCAAAAGGAGACCCTGGAGGAAATTGAAAAGGAAAAGGATTAGAATTTGTTGTGATAGTGGTTGTTGTAGAAATGTTTACAACAGATGGCATTAATTTTTCAGCAAGATCTGCAAAGGAAGCAGGAACTGGTTTAGAATTCACATTCAATGAAAAAGTAAATGAAATAACTAGCGTTAAGAATATTAGTTTAATCTTATTCATATTAGCTCTTAATAAAATAAATAATTATAAAACCTATTAGTGCAAAAATAAGTCCACCTGATCTAAGCTGACTATCTTTAACAAGTTCTAATTTTTTCAACATATTTTTCATTTTTGCCGGAAATAAGGCGTACAAAATTCCTTCAATAAATAAGAAAAGACCAAAAGCTATAACTAGCTCACGCATTTAAGGATTATTGTTGGATTTCAGGTTTTATGTTCCCAAAAAATTTAAAAAATTCACTATCAGGTGATAAAATTAGAGAGGTTTCACCACCAATAAGAGCTTTTTCATATGCTTGCATAGCTCTATAAAAAGCAAAAAATTCTGGATCTTGACCAAAAGCATCAGCAAATATTTTATTTCTTTCTCCATCACCTTCACCTTTCATAATCTCAGATTGTTTTTGAGCATCTGCTAAAATTACAGTAACTTCTTTATCAGCCGTTGATGTAATAGTGACAGCCATCTCTGCTCCTTTCGCTCTAAATTCTTTTGCTTCTCTTTCCCTTTCAGTCTGCATTCTTCTGTAAATTGCATCACTGTTTGCTTGGGGTAGATCTGCTCTTTTAATTCTAACATCAACAATATTAATTCCAAAATTTTGTGCTTCGTTATTAACACCTTCTTTGATTAGAGCCATTTGCTTAGATCTATCTTTAGATAATAATGTTTGTAATTCCTCTTGACCTAATACATTTCTTATTCTTGAATTTATAATTGTAGATAATCTTGATCTTGCAACTCTTTCATTTCCAACTGAAATATAAAACTTCAGTGGATCAACGATTTGAAATCTTGCAAATGCGTCCACTATAAGACGTTTCTGATCTGATGCAATAACCTCTTCAGGTGGAGCATCTAAATTTAAAATTCTTTTATCTAAATAAACAACGTTTTGAATAAATGGAATTTTAAAATTTAAACCTGGTTTCATGATAATTCTTTTTGGATCACCAAATTGAAGAATAATTGCTTGATTAACCTCTTTGACTATAATTATTGATAAAAAGGCCACAACTCCAATTGCAACTAATACACCTGCTAATATTTTTCCAGCTTTCATTTTAATTCGTCGCTTTCTTTTTTAACTCAGGTAATGGTAAATACGGAACTACTCCTGAACCTGCATTTTTTTCTATAATTACTTTATCTATATCAGCTAAAACTTTTTCCATAGTTTCCAGATACATTCTCTCTTGAGTAACTGCTTTTGCGTTTTTATACTCATTGTAGATAGCTATAAATCTGCTTGCTTCACCCTCAGCTTTTGCAACAACTTCCTTTTTATATGCTTCAGCTGCTTGTAAAATTTTTTGCGCTTCCCCTCGTGCTCTTGGAATAACATCATTTGCATAAGCTTCAGCTTCATTTTTAGATCTTTCCATGTCTGCTCTCGCAGCTTGTACATCTCTAAATGCATCAATTACTTGATCTGGTGGGTCAGCTTTTTGAGTTTGAACTTGTGTAATTTGAATTCCACTTTCGTAATCATCTAAAATAGTTTGAATAATTTCTTGAGTTTCAAGCTCAATTTTAGATCTTCCCTCTGTTAAGATTGGTTGGATATCACTTTTAGCTATCACCTCTCTCATTGCAGTTTCAGCAGCTGCTTTAACCGTACCTTCTGGGTCTTGAATTTTAAATAAAAAATTACCAGCATCTTTGATTACCCAGAATACTGAAAAGTCTATATTAACTATATTTTCATCTCCAGTTAACATTAAGCTTTCCTGTGGAACATCAGCAACACCCCCACCTGTAGAAAAACCACTGTCTCTCTCAGATCTAAATCCTATGTCCATTCTATTAACCTTAGTGACTTTCGGTGTTTGAACTGTTTCAACAGGAAAAGGTATATGATAGTTCAAACCAGGCTGTGTAGTTTTTACAAACTTACCAAATCTTAATACAACACCTTGTTCATCTGGCAATACTCTATAAAGTCCACTTGCTAACCATACAAAAACTAAAACTAATAAAATTAGACTTATTGATTTTCCTCCTGAAGTTTTTCCACCAGGTAAAAATCTTTTAATTTTATCTTGCAGATCTCTAATTAATTCGTCGACATTTGGCGGTGTAGGACCTCTACCTGATCCATTACCACTACCACCTCCACCAGGAGGTGCTCCCCAAGGACTTTGACCTTTAAAATCATCTGACATATGCCAAAGTATATAGTGTCTTTATTGCAAAAAACAAGTAATGATACTTTTATGACTGATAAAAAACCTGAACTTAGTGCCGCAATGAAAAGTAAGCTAGAACCTAAAAAATTCAATAAGAATCCTATTCTTGGAACTAAGTTTACAATTGCAATATCTAGTGCAAAAGGTGGTGTTGGAAAATCTACATTTGCAACGAATCTTGCTTTAGCTTTGAAAAAAGTTGGATGCAAAGTTGGTCTTTTAGATGCAGATATTTATGGTCCATCAATTCCTAAAATGTTCGATATTAATGAAAAACCAAAAAGTGATGGTCAAAAATTAGATCCAATTACAAAATATGACATTCAGTGTATGTCGATTGGTTTTTTAGCTGATCAACAAACTCCAATGATATGGCGTGGTCCTATGGTGACAAGTGCAATTAAAACTTTTACTCAGAAAGTAAATTGGAAAGATTTAGATTTTATTATTGTTGATATGCCACCAGGAACTGGTGATACTCAACTTACATTTTCTCAAGAAATAAAAATGGATGGTGCAATAATTGTAAGTACACCTCAAGAAGTGGCTCTTTTAGATGTTAAAAGAGGTATTAAAATGTTTGATAAACTTGGAGTTAAAATTTTAGGTTTAGTTGATAACATGAGTTTTTTCATTGGAGACGATGGAAAAAAATATAAAATTTTTGGGGAAGGTGGGGTTAAAAAAACTGCAGAAGAATTCCAAAAAGAGTTTTTGGGTGAAATTCCAATTAATCCAGAAGTTGGTAAAAATGGAGATGAAGGAAAGCCAATTGTAGAGGCTAGCCCTGAACATGAAATTTCTAAGATATATTTTAATTTTGCTGAAAAAATTAAATCAACTTATCTTTAAGATCAAAAGCAGTCATTAATTCATTCCACTCTCTTTTAGACAGTCCAGAGTTTTCAACATCTACATTTTCGCCTTTAATAAATTTTTGAATAATTAACTTTCCTTTTGTAGAAACCTCCGTTCCACCAACTCTATAATCCATAAAAGCTTCATAAGTTATAGGAACCCATTTTTTTACCGTATCTAACATTATATCAGCGTAGACTCTAATTTCATATTGAGCATGACTATCAGCTCTTAATCTTAAAAAGTTCATTAAATTTAATAAATCAGTTTTCCAATACCATTGAGTATAGGTATTTAATGTTAAATTCATTCTTGCAAGTTCTCTTGCTAAACCTTTTTTATTTTCATCAATAGTTGATCCATCAAATCTTTCATTTAGCATAGTCTCGTAATTATCATAAGTTCTTTCCGCATCACTTTTTAAAAGTTCTAAAACTTCCTCTGCCTGTTTTCCTTCTAAGACATCTCCTCTACCCTGTCTGTTACTAGTTGATTGAGCAGCTAAATTTTCTTGTGATGGCAAGTAAAATTCTTTATCTAAAATTGAATATCTAGCAGAATATTCATTAACATTTGCAGTTCTATGTCTAATCCATTGTCTTGCAATAAATATTGGAAGCTTAACATGATATTTAATTTCACACATTTCGAATGGAGTGCTGTGCCAATGCCTCATCAAATATTTTATTAAACCTTTATCAGTTGAAACTTGTTTGGTGCCTTTTCCGTACGATACTCTTGCTGATTGAACTATGGATGTGTCATCACCCATATAGTCAACAACTCTTACAAAACCATGATCTAAAGCTGGAATTGCTTCATATAGGATTTTTTCAAGGTCAGGAGCAGTAACTCTTTTTGTTTGATTACTTTGAGATTGTTGATTTTTTATTTCTTCTTGTTGTTCTTTAGTTAATTTCATGATTGTTATTGAATCTGTTGTAATTACTTTTATATTAATAATGTTGGTTTTCCAACTACGACGATAAACGAATTTCGTAATAACCATTGCGGACGTGGGGGCAGTACCCACCACCTCCACCATTACAACTTATGGGGGTGAACTAGATTCGACGGGTGACTAAAGGCTATTCTTTCGTTCGGGATTGTTCCACCGTAACGGGCTAATTTATAATTGCTAACGAAAGTTACGCACTTGCTGCCTAATTAACTTAGTTAATTAAGCAAACGGGGTCCGGGGCACCTGGCAACAGAACGCCCCTACTTTAATTTAGAATTGTTGTATATCAACAAACCTTAACTAAATTCCTCTACGAAGTTTTCTACGAAGTTTCTACGAAGTTTTGAAACGAAAATAAGACACATAGAGAAGTCTTAAATTCAAAGATGATACACACTACTTATTTTGATGAAGACTTAATCCTCGTTCAAATTTGATAGGTTTGCCAACTATAACATTTTAGTTCTTAAAGTGAGATTTCGATAATTTATTGTGAAAGATAATTTCTACCTACAATTTTACCAGAATTTGAGATTTTAAACATTCTAGATAGTTGAATTTTAGTAATGTGTTTTGTTAATTTAAGTTTATTCAAGTAATTGTATTTTATAGAGTTCAATCCTCTTCGATTGTATGTTGTCGTTCCTAGTTTTCTTCTTTTAGATATTTTCTCACCACTTCTTCCAATACCTATTCCTTGCGTATAAGTTTTTAAAAATATTTGTGTGAATTTTTTATCAGATAAGTGTCTTGAAGAATTTTCTACCTCTTCATCATCACAATAACTAATATCAGTATAGATTGAGTGTGTTGTTTGTAATTTTAAATCCTTTTGTTTATAGAAAGTAAATGAATACCAATAATGTGTGACCGTTCTATTTTTTAATTCATATGTTTCTGTTTTCTCTAATCTATATGATTTTATCCATAGTTTTTTTACAATAAGTCTAGATTTGCCTGTAAGATAAACATAGGCATATTTCATCTTGTCATAATCGATTTTATCTTTAGCGATATTGTAATTAGTAATTTTATTAGTTTTTGTTTTTGAACTATAAAAATATTTCCAAAAATTCTCTAATCTATATTGTAGAATTACAGAATTACCTTTTCTTACTTTAACATAATTAGAAGTTTTAAATCTGCCACTACCTTTAGGTTTTTCTATTCTTATTGGTGTCTTTCTTCTAATTTTTATCCATTGTGTTTTGATTTTCATCTAAAGAGTATTTTTAGGAAATATACCTTTTGAAAGATTTACAATTAAATTTTTAGCAGAAACATAGGCAAGTTGAACTTGTCTAAATCCACCATAACCAACTTGTCTTGCTATTTCAGAATTGTTTAATGTCTTTAAACTGCCTTGCCATTTGAAGTCTTTATTCTTCCTTAACCATACTTGATACAATGTATTAAGTTCTTTATGTTTAACGGGTCGATAGAATGATATTGCTCTCTTTTTTTCAATATTAGGAATTTTGTGTATCTGTTTTAACTTGTCTAATTCGGTGTCTATCTCAACTCTATTTTTAGATAATGGTATTTGAACGGTAAAGTAATTATCATCTTGAATGAAGTCTTTTGGTGTCTTCACATATCTAATAGTAAAGTCACCAAATAGATGAATGTATTTGTTAAACATCTTATTCAAATAATTAAACATCTCTTTATCACTCATTTTCAAGTGGTGTTTCATCGATTTAATCTCTTTTAAATCAATCTCTTTCCAACCAGTAATTTTAATCTTATGTTTAGTAGAACTTTTCTGTCTATTCTTATTTGCTTGATTAAACTCAATAGAACTACCTTCTAAATCTACGCAAACCTTTAACCATTGAAAGAACCACCAAATATCTTTCTTTCCATACTGAATTTTAGACAATGATTTGTCTTTATTTACTTTGATAGTTCTACTTTTGATAGACATATACGCAATATACAGACAGGGATAATCAAATCAACTACGAATAGTCAATAACACACGAGTATAACTGCTCATCGTAGTTTTCTTATTTGCGTAGATACGCAGATGTATAAATACTTTTATATAGTTTTGTAGAGTTTGTTTTAAATAGACAAAAATAGAGTATCTCTTGTGGTTTAAAGACAGACATTTATGGGATTAAAATTTTTATTATATCAAGTTTGATAGGACAATCAATTTGACTATCCGAAACTCGTAGGGATACGAGGGGAATCGTTGAAGATTATTGAAGACGAATTATTATAATATGATGAACGATAGGCAGTTAAGGTCGTTCTAAAATAATGAACTGAAAGATTTAGACTATACCTTGAGGTCTAATACACACTAGATTACTTAATCAGTCTAGAGAATGTGTGCGGTATAAGGTTGAAGTAAATAGTGAGAACAGCAACCCCACTTATCTTACAATGTAAGTTTTCAGATTAAGGGTGTCTGGGACGGCAATCAAGAATGTCCTGATACATTTTGTTTATCTTTCGGATAGGCAAGGTGTATCTAAACATCAATCAAGTTTAGGTCATTGGTACTTTATTAAATGAGTTTCAATATTGGGTACAAGTGCGAAGCACTTGTTTGCGAAGCAAACACACTAGAGAACAAGAGGAGAGAAACAATGGGTGCGATGAGAATAAGTGATTACTATTTGAGTGAGGTTTTGTTGTTATGTGAATGGGTGATTAAGAATACTGAAACTTCAAATAGACAAAACATTAGAGCAAAGAGTTTAATTAAAAGAGTTAAAAGATTTGTAAATACAGCAGGTCATTTAAACGAAATAAATGGTCATATTAAAGAAGATAGAAACAGAGCAACTTTGGATAAATTTTTATGAGTATAGAAAAAGATAAAGACACAAAAGAACTAGCAAAAGAAATCGTTAATGCGTGGAATCAACCATTAGAAAATGAGAGTGATGAAGAATTTAAAGAACGAATGACGGAAAAAGACACTAAAGAGGAATAAATATAGTTATGAATAAGATTAAAGAAATAATAAGAAAAATAGAAAGTAAAAAAGAAACATTTGAGAAAATAGCACTTCTAAAAGAACTAGATGATGAGGTGTCTAAATTTAGAAAAGAACTAATCAACAAGTTTCAAAGGGAAAACAAATAATGTCAGATTTAATAAGAATGTCAGCAGAACAAATGCGAAGAAAAGGTATGTTAAATGCTGAACAAAGACGAAAAAGAGAGCAAGAATATAATATGAAAGTTGAACAAATGTCTAAACACAATGTTGGTGGTTTATATGACATACGAGCAATTAAGAAATCAAAACAATTTGAACAACAAAAAAATCATTACAATATTGAACAAGCAAGAAGTGAGTTAGAGGATTTATTACAAGCAAATCGTCTATACAAATTTTCGTTTGAAACAGAGGAGTTTATTAAAAGGATTTCTGGTAGAGAAGCAGATAGTTATACTATTAGAGAAACTGGTAAATTCATTTCTGATTTGATTAACGAAATTAAAGTTAAATACGAAGTTAAAGAATAATCTAATAATCGAATTGTTGAAGTCAGATAAAAACATAAAACGGCAAATAAGGAAATCTCAATGTGGCATACAAATATAGAACGGCAACAATCAAGACCAAGTGAAAAGAAAATAAATGTGAATTTTACAATAAACAAAAATCTTTATGAACAATTTAAACAAGTTGCTCAAAAGGATATGAGAAAATACTCTAATATTATCGAAGGTAGTATTAAGAGATATGTTCAGTCTAAATTATAAATATAAGTACCTTCAACAAAAAGACTTATTAGATGATATGTCGGCAGTAGTTTTCTTTCATTCACTACTGCCGATATGATTAAGAAAGTTTATATTCTATTAAGACTAAAGTCCTCCAACCCGACTTCTCTTTTAAAACTTTTTTATGAACTATTTTATAACCAGCGATAGAAACATCTTCTAATTTACTATCAGCAGTTAAGTCGTAAGTTTTTGTAATACCCTTTCCATTTTCTTTATGAGTGATTACCTCATTACTTACTAATGAGTGTTGAGTAATATCAGCAATTTTGATTTTCGCACTTAAAACTGCTTTGGATTCACTTATATTCAAATCCTTACTCCAACCATTTCCACATACCTTGATAACTCTATCTGTCTGTTTGTTTTTATTACAATAGACATTGATAAACTTTTGTAAGTCATCAGGACTTGTAATTGTTTTCTTATTCTTAACATATGAACTATTGGTACAATTACTTAACATTAACCCAATAATCATTATTAGTATTATTCTCATTTAACCTCCTGTTATTGAGAAAACAAAAATCACAGCATTCCAAAACAATTCATTACCTTGTTCCGAATACATTAAGTCGTGCCAGAAACCATTACTCATATAAACGGTTTCATTACAGACTTTGATTTCTTTTGATGAAACGATTACTCCGTTTTCTGTAATCGTTTCTGTTTTGTAGGTACATTCATCAGCATTTACTGATTGAATGAATATAAAAAGAAAAATTATAATTCGTTTGACCATAACTTCTCTTTCTTCTTTTGACTTAACTCAAATTGTAATTGATTAAGTATTGCGTCCATTAAATTGAAAAATGCGATATGAACTTCTTGTTCAAAAATGGATTTTCTACATTCGTCAGTTTTACAATTAGTTAAAACATTGGTTATTACCATTTGATAATATTCATTAGATTTACCAAATGCGTGAGTTGTAAAAGTTAATAGAAACAAAAATATTAGTGTCTTAATTAACTTCATTTTAACTTACCTCCTCTCGTCAAATCTTGTTCAAAGTCGTAAATATCCAAATCGTCAGCAATACTTTGAGCAAGTTCTTTTCTGATTTTGTCTTCTCTTTTTTTGGTACAATCGGAACAAAGAGTATAACCAAGTGGCGACTTATATTTCTTATCTAGAAATTTATCGAAATTGGATAATTCTTCATTACAATCATAGCAAATTGGAACAATTGTAATCGTCATTATGCTACCTCTAAAAGTTTAAGATTATGTGGTCGATTTAAGATTTTATGAACTTGAGGATAATAAATTCGTTTGCCGAACTTATTTTTAATCTCATCAGATATCTTTCTATATCCAAGTCCAGATTTTCTTAAATTTATCATTGATTGAAGAACGGTAAATTCCTTATCATCTGGTACAAGTTTCTTGTCTTCTACCTTGTATCCAAATTCAGTATATCCACCGAGATATCTTCTCTCTTGTTTAGCAATCTTCTTACTTGCTAATACTCTTTGAGAAATATTTTCTCTCTCAATTTCAGCAAGTGAAGCAAGAATGGTGACGAAAATTTTAGAAACACCATCTTTGTGAATATTACCGATATCAGTAATACAAATGTCTTTGTGTTCCTTTTTAAAATCATCAACAAGTTTTAAAGTATCAATGACTTTTCTTGATAATCTATCCAATCTTGAAACAACAAGTTTTGAATTAGATTTTAGATTAGATAAAACCTTTTGAAACACAGGTCTTTTTCTAAACTCTACCCCACCAGAAACTACTTCCGAATACACTCTATCAATTGAAAATCCGTGAAGTTCAGCAAATGCTCTACACTTCTTTTCTTGAACTTCTAGAGATGTTCCGTTCAAACTTTCTTGATGTGATACTCTTAAATACGCAATATTCATTAGTTTTCCTCCTTTTGTTATTAGACGCACATACAAGTAATAACAAATTGGTATCAACACCTACAGAGGAAACAAGCAGAAACCACCCTCTACGATGACTAAAACCTTAAGAACTCATCGTAATTTTCGTAGTAAATCAATATACGATGACTGAAACCCTAAAAAGTCATCATTTTTACTCGTAGGACATTATGCTGTATAGTAGGGATATGTTTGAAACAAAGAGAAATTCTAGTAATTCGAAGATGATGAACATCTCTTATTTCAAACATTCTTACAATATCATTGTAATACTTGGTAGTTCATCATCTTCACAAAAAGAAAGAGAAAGAGAAAATGGAAAATAATATAAAAGAAAGACAAGTAAGTGTTAATGTAATTGCTACTTACGAAAATCAAGAACAAGAGTGGTTTGATACATCGATTGTTATTAAACCTATTAACAAGACGATTGAACAACAATTATCTGTTGAAAAGAAAGTTCTAAAACAAGTAATTGCTTGTTTAGAGAATGACAAGAGTGAGTTAGTAAAATTATCTCTTGCTTACACTTTAGACGGAATGAAATCTGATAAAGATTTAATTGAAAATGGTTTTGGGTTTATCACTAGAACTAATAGTAAATACTATTTTCAACCAGACCAAAGAGGTGAGTTTGTTCAAATGCTTTGTGAAGAATTAAACATCGCAGACAAAACTTTATCTTACAAAGACTGGGCAGAAAAAAACAATGTCAAAAGTGTTTCTGAAAGAGGTTCAGAAAATCTAGGTCAAACAATTCAATAAAGAAAGAGAGGTACTTAATAATGAATACTGAAAATAATAAAATCTACGACATTTACAAAAGTGAGAATTCATTAACTATGAATTATGATGTTTGGAATGTTGGTCATAATGACGATATTGAAATAGATAAAAATGAAGTATTTGCTAATGAACAAGAAGCAATCAAACATAGTAAAAATTGTCTTAAAGAATACGATGAAAACTATGATTGGTGGTCTCACATTCACGAGGAAATAGTTGATAATATAGATATCGAACCTCATACACATAACATTGAGAAGAAAAACGAAGTTATCAAAAAGAGTGTAGATGAGATAATCAAAGACCCACGAAACAAATATTATACTGAAAATGAATTTGGCGATATTGATTTAGATAAAGTTAATTCAAGGTTAATTCAGTTGGGTCTTCCAAGATTTTGTAAAGTTCATTCTGAAATTCAGAAAAAAGATAAGTTCAGACAAGTTGTTTATTATCTTACAGACAAAGAACCAATAGCAGAAAAGGATATCAATGAAACAAAGTAATTTAGATTTCGTTGATAATAAGTTTAGGGAGTTAGGTATTACACTCCCTAAACAAGAGTTAGAATTTGCGACTAAACAATTTGTCTATCACGGACAAGCAATTGGTTTATCAAGTAATAACGATAGAGAAAGTGATTTAGGAATTTTGGTAGATAAAGATACACAAGAAATTAACGAATGGGTTTGGAACATAATCACTAAAGAACAAAAAAAAATAAAAGATTTCGAAACTCTTGGTTGGGGTTCAAATATTAAAGAATTCTTAATGACAAGACAAAATCATTTAATTCAAAATCAAAACGAAGATGAATATTCAATCGCAAGAAGTAATCAGGTCACAAGGTATATACGAGCATTAAATGAAGCAGTTTTAACTATTCCAAGATTTAAACAAGATACATTTACTAACAAACAATTTCTTCAAGGTTTTATTAAAAAGATTTTTAAGATTGAATTAAATCAACACGATTTAAACAGAGCAGTTAAAGATAGAAACTTTTTAAAATATTTCTTTAGTGCTGAAAGTTTAATAACATCTAGTAAGTTATTCTGGATAGTCTTTGATGTAGTTTATACATTTTCAAACTTTAGTGAATTTAACTATTCTGATTGGGAAAGAGTTCTTTCAAGATACGATAGACTTTCGTCAGATGAATATTTTGTTGAGAGATGTAAAAAAATTCACGGCGATATAGTTGCTAGACATTCAAGAGATTTCTTTAGTGGAACTAAACTTGATGACTACATTACAATGTATAGAGGATTTTTAGTTAAACCAAATCGATATGTAAGAAAAGGTATTAAGAAATTAAATAACCCAAACGCACATATTCAAGATGAAGGAAGAGGTTTCAGTTATACATTAGATAAAGAACAAGCAGTTCGGTTTGGTTCTAGATATCATTTTAGAACTGATTTGAACTTTAGAAAAAACTTACCAAGTCTTTTTGGTGCGATGTCTAAAAGAAAACTAACCAAGAACTTACAAAGAGAATACAAAAAAGTTTTAGGAAGTTTTTATAATCAAAACTATTTAAATGAGAATACACGAAGATGTGTCGGTACTTTTAGAGTTAAGAAAAAACATATTATCACTTTTGATGTTTTAAGTCCTGAAAGTGAAATCTTTGCTGACCCAAACAATGTTGAGTTGATTAGATATGATTTCATAACTGATGAACAAGATATTCAATCAGCAATTTGGAATGTTTCGAAAGAACCTATTGTTCAAGAACAAGGTGAAAAATGTATGCTCAATTTAATCAAAAATGATGAATATCATAACGATGTAGAAAGTTATTTGGATAAATTTGATTTAGAGAGAATAAAAGATTTTCATCTTCCAATACCACAATCATCACTACCATTAAAACCAATAGAAAGGAAAGCAGTATGATTAAACTAAAAGACCACAAACCAACTGATAAAGGCGAATGGAGAGAATTTGAGATTAAGGGAAATGAATTAAAAGTTCTTACCAAGATTATAACTAATATCGAAGAATTAGAAAATGCTTGTAAAGAGTTCAAAGAACTAAATCCAAATAGTCCAGAGATAGTCAAATTTTGTAATGATGGTTCGAAGTTCTTTAGAGAATGGTTTGAACTTTTATCAATGACTATTTCATATGAAAAAGGAAAGAAAGTGAGTATTCAATAATGACTTACTTTAATGAAATTCCATTAACAGAAAAGTATCGACCAAATAAATTATCTGAATGTGTATTACCATTGAGAATTAGTAAGAGATTAGAAAAATGGAAACAAAAACAACCTAATCACTTAATATTTTATGGAAACGCAGGAGTTGGAAAAACATCTACTGCGATAGCACTTGCTAAAGAATTAGCACCAGATGATTACATAATCGTTAATGCGTCTAAAGATAACGATGACAATTTCATAAACAATTATGTTTCAAAAGTTATGAGAAATATCTCTCTATTTGGACAGAAACGAATTATTATTCTTGATGAGAGTGATAGATTAACTGAAAACGCACAGACTTCATTAAGACGACCATTGGAAGAGTTTAGTCATCTATGTTCGATTATCTTTACATTTAACTACGATGATAAAGTAATCGAACCAATCAAGTCTAGATGTTTAGAATTCGATTTCAATTTAAACAAAAACGAAAAAGATGAAGTTAAACAATCATTAACCAAAAGACTTAAATCAATTATTAGAAAGGAAAAGAAAGACATCTCAAAGAAAGAGTTGGATTTGATAGTAAATTCAAAGTTTCCAGATATGAGAAGATGTCTAAATGAACTAGAGGTTTTTTAGGCATTAGTCTTGAATGCTTAAAAAATCCATCTACCATTGATTGTCAATTATGCCGAAGATAAATTTTAAAAAAGAATACAACAAACCACCGATTGTCATTTTTAAATATGACAATAGTAAAAATTATTATTTACGATTTTATGTAGATAAGAAATATGGTCGTAATGGTTGTTATGAGAAAAGTTTAGGAAAAAGAATTTCTACATTAAGAGAAGCAGAAACAAAATCAAAACAGATATGGAAAGAATTTTATAAAAATTATTCTACAGATGAATTTATCTATGACATAGATTTTCATAAAGATATTGCTAAACCCTATCTTGATAGAATTAAAAAGAGATACGAACAAGACGGCAAACCACAATACTATAGAAAAACTTTAAATCGATACACCAATAGTATCAAACCATATTTTGAAGATGTCGATTACAGAAACAAAGATAGTATGAATACAGCAGTTGAAGATTTGTTTTTTGATTTAGACAATCAAAGTTTATCTCACGCAACTCAATTAAAGTATAAAGATATCTTAAATCAGATGTTTAAAAAGGCATTAAACAATAATGATGTTCCTTTTAATCAAATACCAGACTTTCCAAAATTAGATAGAAACTTTAAAACTAGACGAGATAGTTATGAACCAAAAGAACAAAGAAGAATTATCGATGCTTTCTTAAAATTAGGAAAAGAAAAAGAAAATTCATATTACGATGAAGTTGCTGATTACCTAGAAATGTTAAGGTCTGCTGGATTTAGACCAGGAACAGAATTATTAAAAGTTAAAAGAAATCAATTAAAGTATATTCCTAGACCAAGTAATCCTAAATTTCCTATTTTACAGATTAAGTTAATTGAACATAAAAAGAATAGTAAAGGCGATTTGAGTAAAGTTCATACTCAATCAATTAACGATTATTTCACTTACAACATTTATGAACCAAGAGTTAAGACTAGATATCCAAAATGTAATGACTTTGATTATCTATTTTTTCCTAAATTAAAAAACAGACAAAGTATTTACGATAAGATTAGAAAAGACTTTGTGAGAATTAGTCGAGGTTTAGGACTATATCTAGCAACAGATACACCAAGACCATTATACACATTCAGACATACATTTATTAACCAAAGAGAAAGAAAAAATGTTCCTGCGAATGTAGTATCACTTCACTCAAATACAGATGTAGAGATGATTAGAAAGTATTACAAATCTCAAAGTGAATATCAGACTGCTTTAGACCACGAGAAGATATTTCCTGAAAGTTCTGATTTTATCCAAAAACTAGAAAAATCTACTACGAAGAACCAAAACAAGAAATCTGACAAATAACGAAAACTTACTACGAAGTTTCTACGAAGAAGTTTCCAAAAACCTATATTTTCTGTATATAATAAAATAAAGGTCGTTCTACAGAACGCCCCCTATTTAATTTAATTTTTTTTTAATTTCAGCTTGAGCGGCAGCCAACCTTGCAACAGGAACTCTATAGGGTGAACAAGAAACATAATGCAATCCTGCATTTGAACAAAAAGAGATACTATGTGGATCTCCTCCATGCTCACCACAGATACCTAACTTTAGATTTTTGTTTTGTTTTCGTCCTTTTTCTACTGCTATTTCAACTAAATCTGAAACTCCATCATCTATTGAAACAAAAGGATCAACAGAAAATATTTTGTTTTCTAAATAATCATTTAAAAATTTACCACTATCATCTCTACTGATCCCAAAAGTAGTCTGAGTTAAATCATTTGTTCCAAAACTAAAGAATTCTGCGTGCTTAGCGATCTCCTTTGCTTTTATTGCCGCTCTGGGTAATTCAATCATCGTTCCAACTAAAAATTCTATTTTTAATTTATTTTGTTGTTGAACTTGACTAGCAGTTCTAATTACTAATTCTTTCATTATTTTAATCTCAGCCTCTGTAGACACTAAAGGTATCATTATTTCAGGAAATGCAGATTTAATTTTATTTTTTTTAAGGTAAACCAAAGCCTCAAATATTGCTTTACATTGCATTTCATAAATTTCAGGAAAAGATATTCCCAGACGACATCCTCTATGACCTAACATAGGGTTTTGCTCATGGAGCTCTTCAATTCTTGAATCAACCTCTTTAACTGGGAGATTAACTATACTAGCAATCTCATTAATTTCCTTTTCTGTACGTGGTAAAAATTCATGTAATGGTGGGTCTAACAATCTAACTGTGACTGGTAATCCACTCATGATTTTAAAAATATCTATAAAATCTTTTCTTTGATGTGGTAACAGTTTTTGTAATGCTATTGCTCTATCTTCTTTTGTTTTAGATAATATCATTTCTCTTACAGACAAAATTCGTTCTTCATCAAAAAACATATGTTCAGTTCTGCATAGTCCAATACCCTCTGCACCAAAATCTTTTGCTGTTTTGGTATCTTTTGGTGTCTCAGAATTTGTTCTTACTTTTAATTTTCTAAAGCTATCTGCCCAAGACATTAACTTTGAAAAGTCACCAGAAATTTCAGGCTTCACAGTTGAAACACTTCCAGCAATAATTCTTCCAGTTGAGCCATCAATAGTGATTACGTCTCCCTCTTTAATCTCCATTGAAGAAGTTTTAAAAGATCTATTTTCATAGTTTATATCAATTTCACTTGATCCTGATACACATGGTCTACCCATGCCTCTTGCTACAACAGCTGCATGACTTGTCATTCCTCCTCTAGCAGTTAAAATTCCTTTAGCGGCATGCATTCCTTGTATATCTTCTGGAGAGGTCTCTACTCTGACCAAAATTGTATCTTGCATCATTGCAGTTAATCTTTCAGCTTCTTCTGATGTAAATACAACTTTACCACTGGCTGCACCTGGTGATGCTGGCAATCCATTTGCTATTACATTAATTGAACTTTTTTCATCCAAAGTTGGATGCAAAAGTGTATCTAAAGAGTTTGGGTCAATTCTTAATACAGCTTCCTTTTTAGAAATTAATTTTTCTTTAACCATGTCAACTGCAATCTTGACTGCTGATTTTGCTGTTCTTTTTCCTGATCTTGTTTGAAGCATCCATAGTTTACTATTTTCAACTGTAAATTCTACGTCTTGCATATCTTTGTAATGCATCTCTAGTTTTTTCAAAATTTTTTGAAGTTCTTTAAAGACTTTAGGCATAGATTCTTCCATTGATAATTCTTTTACTTTAGCGTCTCTTCTAGCCTTTTTTGTTATGTATTGAGGAGTCCTTGTACCCGCTACAACATCTTCACCTTGCGCATTAATCAAATACTCACCATATATTTCATTTGATCCATCTGATGGATTTCTTGTAAACACAACTCCTGTTGCACAATCATCACCCATATTTCCAAAAACCATTGATTGAACATTTACAGCAGTTCCCCACTCGACTGGGATTTGATTTAATTTTCTATAAACTTTTGCTCTATTACTTTCCCATGATAAAAATACTGCACTTATTGCTCCTAGCAATTGCTCATAAACATCTTGAGGAAAATCTTTTTTTGCTTTTTCTCTTACTGTTCTTTTAAAATCTTCAATTAATCCATCCCAATCACTTTCATCTAAATCTGTATCTAACAAAACTCCTTTAGTAAGTTTATAATTTTCAATTAATTCCTCAAAATGGTATCCTTCTACACCCATTACCACATTGCCGTACATTTGAATGAATCTTCTATAGCTGTCTTTAGCAAATCTTCCATTTGAAGTTTTAATGGCTAAAGCTTTAACTGTTTTATCGTTCAGACCTAGATTTAGAATAGTATCCATCATACCTGGCATTGATACTCTTGCGCCAGAACGTACAGACAACAAAAGTGGATTCTTTAAGTCTCCAAATTTTTTAGAAACATCATTTTCAATTAATTTTAATTCTTTTTTAATTTGAGAAATTAAATTTTTATTTAATTTTTTTTTATTTTTATAAAAAATTTCACAAACATTTGTAGATATAGTAAAACCAGGAGGCACTGGAAGACCCATTCTTCCCATTTCAGAAAGATTAGCACCTTTTCCTCCTAAAAAATTTTTAGGATTTTTAATTTTTTTACTATCCTTAGAATTAAAGTTTAATATAAGTTTTTTCATTAACGGGAGTCGATTAGAGAAAAATTAACATAATTGTTGAACGTTTTACACATCATTTGAATTAGTTCCAGCCTATTCTTTTTAATAATAGGGTCATCTTCGTTCACAATTACATTATCAAAAAAGTCAAAAACCTCTCTTTTGACGTTAGCTAAATTGTCCAATGTTTGAACATAATTTTCATCTTTATTAATACCTGAAAAATATTTCCTTAATTCACCAATTTTTTTAAATAGGTTTTTTTCTAACTCAGTTTTAAAAATACCAGGGTCAGTTGTATTTGATAATTCTATTTTATTATTTTTTAATTCAACATCTAAAATGTTTGAGGCTCTTTTATAGCTTGCAATAATATCTAAACCATTTGGTTTGTTAATAATTTTATTTAAATGTTTAGCTTTATTAAAAATAATAACAGATTGATCTAAATTATAAGAACTGGTTGATGCTTGAATTATGTCATTTCTAATATTTTCTTCCTTCATATGATATTTTAATCTATCCATTAAAAACTCTGATAATTCATTTTGTAAAGATTGGTTATCAATTCCAAAACCTTGATCTAAATACAGGCTTAAAGAATAATTAATTAAATCTTTTATTTTAAAATCTTTTTTATTTTCAACAATTATTCTTATTACTCCTAATGCTAATCTTCTTAGAGCATATGGATCTTTAGAACTTGTTGGCTTTTGATTTAAACCAAAAAAACCAACTAAAGTATCTATCTTATCAGCTAAAGAAAGGGCTATACTAAATGGTTTTTTTGGGACTCTTGAGCCTGAACCTTCAGGTAAATATTGCTCACTTATGGCCAAAGCCAAATCTTTATCAAAGCCTTGTGCAACAGCAAAATAACCTCCCATCACACCTTGAAGTTCTGGGAATTCACCCACTAGTTCTGATAATAAATCAACTTTACAAATTGATGCTGATAATTCAACTTTTTCTTTACTGATTAAAAGTTCATCTGATATCATTCCACCCAATTTTCTCATTCTTTGGGCTTTATCAAAATAACTTCCTAATCCTTTAAAATAATTCATTAATTTTAAATCAGTAACTTTTTTAACCATATTTTGAGATTTATCTTTTTTCCAAAAAAATTCTGCATCACTTAATCTTGCTTCAACCACTCTTTCATTTCCTAATTTAATTAATCCCTTTTTATCT
>CACJIB010000014.1 GCA_902593405.1 uncultured Pelagibacteraceae bacterium
TGTTACTCAGGATTATTTTTAGTAGTAGTAATTATTCTTCTAATTTTGACTCAAAAAGCTCTTTATTCTCCTTGGGGAAGAATGATGAGAGCAATAAGAGATAATGAGGAAGCTGCAAATGCGATGGGTAAAAATGTTGTTAAACAACATTTACTAATTTTTATTTTAGGTTCAGCTATTGTTGGAATTGCTGGCGCGATGTTGGTAACACAAGATGGTTTATTTACACCAGGAAGTTATAGACCTATGAGATATACGTTTTTAATTTGGGTAATGGTTATTGTTGGAGGTAGTGGAAATAATTTTGGGGCAATTTTAGGAGGATTTGTTGTTTGGTTCTTATGGATTGAAGCTGCACCAATGTCATTATTCTTAATAAACTTTTTCACTGCGGGAATTCCTGAAACAAATGTAATTAAAGCTCATTTAATTGAAAGCGTTCCTTATTTCAGATTTTTACTCATGGGATTAGGATTGTTGTTTATCATGAGGTATCGACCTAAAGGTATACTTCCAGAAAAAATAGAAATAAAGTAAACATAATGAAATATATTATATTAGGTGCTGCTGTTGCTTGGGCTTTGTATATGGCTGACAAGTATTTATTCTTTTAATGAATAAAAATCTTTCGTTACTCATTTTAAGCCAGATCTTTGCTTTTACAGCTGCTCCAGTCACTGTTTTTTTAAGTGGTATAATTGGTTCTAAATTTAGTCCAATAAAATCTTTAGCAACTCTACCAATGGCTTTGTCAGTTATTGGAATTGCGTTATTTGCTTTTTTTGCTGCTAAGCTAATGAGTATAATTGGACGGAAATTGGGATTCATTTATGCATCAATCGGCACATGCTTTGCGTCTCTTTTAACTGCATATTCTATAATTATAGAAAGCTTTATCATTTATAATTTAGGATGTTTTTTAATTGGCGGAGGAATAGCCTTTAGTCACCAATATCGTTTTGCAGCAGTCGAGGTTGTGGATAAGGACTATGCACCAAAAGCAATTTCTATCATTTTGTTAGCAGGAATAGGTTCGGCTTTTATTGGCCCAAATATTGCAAATTTTTCTAAAGGATTTATTCCTGATCATATGTATGCAGGTTCTTATCTTGCTCTTGCGATATTATCTATCTCATCAATAATTTTTTTATTTTTTTTTCAGGAACCTAAAAAGACATCAAATAATCAATATAAAACTGGAAGAAGTTTTTTCGAACTTATGTCACAACCAAGATTTCTGCAGGCACTTGTAGCTTCAGCTTTTGCCTATGCAGTAATGACTTTTTTAATGACAGCCACACCTATAAGTATGCATTTGATGGAGAAAATAAGTTTGTCCAAGACTGGATTTGTTATTCAGCTTCATATAGCAGCTATGTTTTTACCTTCACTAGTTACTGGAAATTTAGTTAAAAGGTTTGGTCATAGTAAAATTATGTATTCGGGAGTTTTACTGTTTTTAGTCACAATTATTACTAGTTTATTTGAACAAAACTTCACTAATTATTTGATTGCTCTTATTTTTCTAGGACTAGGATGGAATTTTTTATTTATTTCAGGAACGAGCTTACTTGTGTTGTGTTACAGAGAAGAGGAAAAATTTAGAGCTCAAGGGTATAATGATTTAATCGTTTATACCATACAAGCAACAGCGAGTTTGTCTGCTGGAGTATTTCTTAGCTTAACTAGCTGGAAAACTATGAATTTAATATGTTTGATTTTTCTAATTATAATAGCTCTTTCTACAATAAGAGCTGATTTAAAAAAAAACCCCAGCAATTAAATTACTGGGGTTTTTTGAATTAAGATAACAAATTATCTTTGTTTTTTAGTTTTGAATTTTCCGCCTTTAATTTCTTGTTCTAAGAAAGAACCTTCGGCTTCACCAACATCAGTAAAAGTTACTCCAGTAGCACCTTCGTAATTAATCTTTTTACCTTTTGCTAGTAAATCCAAACCTTTCTTAAGCTCACCTGGGTAAATCTTTTTTCCAGGAGCGTTAGCAACATCCATTACATTTTTTGCTATAGATGCTCTGTCAGCAGAATTACCTGCTTGCATTGCAAGAACGATTAAAGCAGCTGCATCGTAAGACTCAGCTGTGTATGGTCCTGATGAGTCAATACCACCAGCTTTTGCAACTTCTGCAAATACACCAGCACCTTTACCAGTAGAACCTGGCATTGATCCAAATGATTTACTTAAATCTTTACCAAAAGCATCAACTAAAGATTGACCGATCATACCATCTGATAAAACAAATTTATCAAATGCACCAGAGTCTAAAGAAGCTTGAATGATTCCTTTTCCTCCTTGGTCAAGATAACCAATAACTGCTACAGCATCACCACCAGCAGAAGCAAGAGTTGCTACTTCAGATGAGTAATCTGCTTTTCCATCTTCGTGAGCAGTTACGGTTGTAACTTTAATACCATGAGCTTCAACTGCTGCTTTGTAAACATCAGCTAAACCTTTACCATAGTCATTGTTAGTATAAGTGATTGCAACACTTTTTACTTTTCTATCTTTAGTTATGTCTGCCAAGATTTGACCACCTCTAGCATCTGATGGAGCAGTTCTAAAGAAATACCCTTTATCATCTAGCGTTGTTAAACCTGGAGAAGTTGCTGAAGGTGAAATCATAACTACACCGTTTGGTACAGCAACATTTGTTGCAATTGCGCCAGTTACACCTGAACAGTCAGCTCCCATGATTGCAGCTACACCACCTGAAATTAAACCTTCAGCTGCTGCTGTTGCTGCTGCTGAGTCAACACAAGTTGAGTCTGCTCTCATAACTTCAATTTTTTTTCCACCTAATAGCGAACCTGAGTCTGATGCTTCTTTAAAAGCAAGCTCTGCAGATGCAGCCATAGCTGGAGTTAGAGATTCAATAGGACCTGTGAATCCTAGAATGATCCCCATTTTAATATCTGCCATTACTTTTGTTCCAAAAATAGAAACAAACATAAATGCAGCGATAAATAGTTTTCTCATTATCTTCCTCTATATTGTTAACAATTTATAAAAAGGTAATTTAATTATGAATATGATTAATATTCAATGACAAAATAGTCCTTTTTAGCATTGAATAAACACCTCTTTAACGAGTATTTTCAAACTATTGTGTAGATTTAAAAATATTTTTTAAATTCTTCATTAATATTTAGTATTTCAAGATCAACTAATCCACCAATTACCAATTGTAGACCAACAATTAAAATAAATATTAACCCAACATATGCAATCCATATATGTCTTTGAATATAACTTGCCATATATGTTGCTAAAGCACCAGTTAAAACAACTGACAACATAAGTCCAAATATCATAAATCCAAAATATCCTTTTGCTGCAGCAACAACACCAATGACATTATCAAAACTAATCATGATATCTGCAAATAAAACTTTTCCAATGCTACTAATGTATGAAGGTTCTTTCCCTTTTTTAGTTGTAGGTTTTACTTTTTTAATGTCTAGTAAATCTTTCCTTAAATCATTTACAATCCAAATTAATAATAAACCACCTAAAATTTTTATAAAATAAAATTCAAATAAAAAAGTCGCAAAAATTGCGAAAAAGATTTTAAAAACAAAGGCTCCAATTACACCCCAAAGAATTATTTGTTTTCTATTTTTTGGAACAAAGTTTGAAGCAATAGACCCAACTATTACCGCATTATCTGCTGTTAATATAATTGTGATAAAAATTATATTGGTTAAAATTATGAGCTCTTCAATCAAGATAACATTATAATAGTATAATCTGACAATTTTTCAATGAGACCATAATGATAATTTTATTGATTTAACCTCTAAGAGATAATTAAATGTTAATTTTAAAAAGGAGGATAGATGAAATTATTCAAATTATTTATATCTATAATTACTTCAGTATTATTATTTGCAAACATTTCTTTAGCTGAAAAATGGGATATGGCACTGGCATATGGTGCTGGAAACTTTCATTCTGCTAATGCAACAGAATTTGCAAAGAATGTAACTGAAAAAAGTGGTGGAAAACTTACAATTGTTACTCACCCAGGAGGTTCATTATTTAAAGGTGGTGAAATTTTCAGAGCTGTAAGAACAGGACAAGCACCTATTGGTGAAAGATTTATGTCTGCTCTTGGAAAAGAAGATCCTTTATATGAAATTGACTCATTACCTTTCTTAGCAACTACTTATGACGATGCTATGAAATTATATGAAGCTTCAAAGCCTTATATTGTTAAAAGTCTTGATGAAAAAGGATTGGTGTTTCTTTATGCAGTACCATGGCCTGCACAAGGACTTTATAGTAAAAAGCAAATTAAAAAAGTTGGTGATCTAAATGGATTAAAATTTAGAGCATACAACTCTGCAACAATAAGAATTGCGGAGCTAACAGGAATGGCGCCAACTAAAATTGAAGCAGCTGAAATTAGTCAAGCATTTTCTACAGGTGCCGTTGAAAGTATGATTACTTCTCCTACAACTGGAAAAAATAGCAAGATTTGGGAAAATGGTGTTAAATACTTTTATGATATAGCAGCATGGTTTCCAAAAAATATGATCATAGCTAATAAAGCCGCTTGGAATAAACTTGATAAAGCAACTCAAGATCTTGTCATGAACCAAGCAGCAATTGCTGAAGAAAAAGGTTGGGAATTATCTAAACAAGGTAATACTGGAGACAAGAAAGCTTTAGCAGATGCTGGAATGGAAGTAGGCGAAGTTAATTCAGCTTTGAAAAAACATTTTGAAAAAGTTGGAGCAACAATGTCTGAAGAATGGAAAGCAAAAGCTGGAGACAGAGGTGCTGCAGTTTTATCTGCTTACAAATAAAATAGTCTTAAAAAAAAGGCCAACTTGTAGTAAGTTGGCCTTTTTACTAAATGTTTCAATCAATAAATAACAATCTAAATAAGCTCTATAAATTTTCAGGATATTTGGCCGCTTTTTTTTTAATACTTGTCGCAGTTTTTATTTTAATTGGAATTTCCTCAAGGATATTTGGTTTTTACATAAGAGGTTTGGCTGAGTACTCAGGTTACTGCATGGCTGCAGCTTCCTTTTATGCATTAGCATTTACTTTTGTTGAGGGTGGACATATTCGAATTACACTTTTCTTAGAAAAAGCCTCTTCATCCTATAAAAGACTTTTAGAAATATGGTGTTTAATTGTAGCAACAATTTTTTCAGGCTATTTGTCTTTTTACTTATGGAAAATGTTATTAATCTCTTATGATTTTCAAGAGAGAAGCGAAGGTGCAGATGAGATCTTAATATGGATTCCTCAAACAAGTGTTGCTATCGGATCTTTAATTTTTTTTATAGCTGTTTTACATAAATTTATTTTAACAATTTTAAGCAAGAATGACTGAAATATTTCTCATAATATTTTTTATAAGTGTACTTTTATTCTTTCTTGGATCTGGCATCTGGGTAGCAATAAGCATGATAGGAGTTTCAACAATTGGTATGATGTTATTTACTTCAAGACCAGTTGGGGATGCTATGGCGACTACAATATGGGGCACCTCGTCATCATGGACATTAACAGCTTTACCATTGTTTGTTTGGATGGGTGAAATATTATTTAGAACCAAGTTATCCGAAAATTTATTTGCCGGACTATCACCATGGATGCAAAAATTACCTGGTGGATTAATTCACGTAAATGTTGTTGGTTGTGCACTTTTTGCTGCAATTTCTGGCTCTTCTGCTGCAACCGTTGCAACAGTAGGCAAGATGTCTATCCCAGAACTAAGAAAAAGAAAATATCCAGAAAAAATTTTGTTAGGTAGTCTAGCAGGTTCAGGAACTTTAGGACTTCTTATTCCTCCTTCAATAATATTAATAATTTATGGAGTAACTGTTCAAGAGTCTATAGCAAAGCTATTTATTGCTGGAATTATTCCAGGGATAATGATCGCACTTATATTTATGTCTTACGTGATCATTTGGTCTTTAATAAATAAAAAAAGCATGCCAATGTATGTAGAAAATTTTTCCTTTCTAGAAAAAATAAGAAAATCAAAACAATTATTACCAGTAATTATTTTAATATCAGCTGTGATTGGATCAATATACACTGGAGTTGCAACAGCAACTGAGGCTGCTTCTTTAGGTGTAGTAGGGGCTTTAATTTTATCATATTTTCAAAAGAGCTTAACCATTGAAACATTTAAACAATCCTTATTAGGAGCAACTAAAACATCTTGTATGATTGCTTTTATTTTAGCTGGCTCTACATTTTTATCATTAGCTATGGGATTTACAGGTCTTCCAAGAAATCTAGCTATCTGGATACAAAACATGGAGCTATCACCTTATGTGTTAATTTTTGTATTAATGATTTTTTATATTATTCTTGGAATGTTTCTTGATGGAATTTCAGCAGTAGTATTAACAATGGCAATCATTGAACCAATGATTAGACAGGCTGGTTTTGACATGATTTGGTTTGGAATATTTTTAGTTATTGTAGTTGAGATGGCTCAAATCACACCACCTGTAGGATTTAATTTATTTGTTTTACAAGGAATGGCCAACAAAGATATGGGATTTATTGCAAGAAGTGCTTTTCCATTATTTTTATTAATGATACTTGCAGTAATACTCGTTGTTATTTTCCCCGAAATTGCATTATGGATGCCTCAACAAATGGTTCAAAATATAAATTAATATTTTGATTGTTTTGTTCCATCAATAATTTCTTTTAACTCTGTATACTCTTCGCAATTACAACTTTCTAAAACTTTTAATCTTTCTTTTGCTAAATCTAATCTGTTCGTTACAACATATAATTCACCCAAATACTCATTAATACCTACGTGATTTGGTTCAATTTCTAAACCTAAAAGATAATATTTTTCTCCATTTTCAAAATCTCCAAGTTTTCTGGTGGTGAAACCTAAATAGTTTAAAGTATCAGCTTGATTTGGTTTTTTTTTATTTGATTTTACTAATAAGGCTTTAGCTTTCTCATATCTTTTATTGGCTTTTTCTGTTTTACCTTTTTTTTCATATTTTTTGGCTGCCTTAATTAAAGTAACAGCTTTATCGTAGTTAGACTTGCCCCCTCCGTCGTTTGAACTTCCAGCTGAGTAAGAATTAGTTGATATTAAAATTAATGTTAATAGCGTCAAAAAAGTTTTTTTAATCATATAAATTTTTTCATTTGGTTAAGTGGTTTTAATTGCAGTCCATTTTCTATTAAATTTTTTTTAATTGATTTTGCAGTAGACAATGAACTTTCATTATCACCATGTATGCACACAGAGTCTATTTCACAAGGTATCTGCTTTCCACTGTGACAATTAAGTGACTGATTTTTAACCATATTTAATACGTGTTTTTTAGCTTCTTCTGGATCAGTAATAAGAGCGTGTGGTTTTTTTCTAGAGACCAAATTACCATCATCCTCATAATTTCTATCTGCAAAAATTTCACAAGCTATACGCATATTTAGTTTTTTGGCTGCTTCTTCCATTTTAGATCCTGTAGGAACCAAATAAATTAAATCTTTACCAATCTCGTTTATAGCTTTTGCTAAAGTAGTAGCTAAATCTATATCCTCACAAGCCATATTATTTAAAGCACCGTGTGGTTTAATATGAGTAACATTTTCTCCATGACCTTGGGCAATTTTTTGAAGAATTTCATATTGATCAATAATCAATTGCCTTATCTCATTAGGTGGAAGATTCATTCTTTGCCTTCCAAAATTTTCAGGATCATTAAATGACGGATGCGCTCCGATACTAACACCATTTTTTTTTGAGATTTGAACTACTTGATTCATGGATTCATCGTCACCCGCATGATAACCACATGCGATATTTGCAGAATTAACTATTTCTAGTAAATCTGGATCATGCTTATTTGAATGATGTTTTGATTTTTCACCTAAATCGCAATTTATATTAATTTCCATAGTCTCTAATGTTAAGTATAACATGACATGATAAAAAATATATCAAATCTTGGTGACGCAGCTTTGTACTGCGATTTTGGTAATGAAGTAAATAAATCAATTAATTCAGAAGTTATAAAATATTTTAAAACTATTAAAGAAAAAAAATTTGAAGGGATAAATAATTTAACACCTTCTTATAATAAATTAATAATTTCTTATGATCTAAAAAAAACAAATTTTAAAGAAGTTAAAAAATTTATAGAAAATATTAATATTGAAGATTCAAAAAAAACAAACTCCAAAAAATTGGAAATACCAGTTTGTTGTCACGAAAATTTCTCTATGGATATTAAAAGATTAGAAAAAATATTAAAATTAAGTAGAGAAAAAATTTTAGAGAATTTTTTAAATAAAGAATATTTCTGCTACATGACAGGCTTTATTGCTGGCATGCCTTTTCTTGGTGACTTAGATGAAAATATGCGAGCGCAACGTTTAGAAACTCCAAGAGTAAAAGTACCCAAGGGGTCAGTTGCATTAACTGAGCAATTTGCAAATATTTATACATTTGAAAGCCCAGGTGGATGGAATATTTTAGGAAATACACCTTTAGATATCTTTGATAGTTCAAAAGAAGATAAACCCAATCTAATTAACCCAGGAGATATAGTAATTTTCAAGGAAATTTCCTTAGATCAGTACAAAAATTATAATGAGTAGTAATTATTTAGATATAATCAGACCTGGAATTAATACCACCTTTCAAGATAAAGGCAGGGATCATCTTTATCATATTGGTATCCCTTTTAGTGGTGCTATGGATAATAGAAATTATCTCATAGCTAACAAACTTGTTAATAATAATTTAGACTCTGCAGTGATAGAGTTTGCATATCAAGGTCCTCATATAAAGTATTCAGGAGAAAAAATTAATTTTGCTGTTACTGGAGATGTAATTTTTTCAATTAAAAAAAAAGATACTGAAATTAAGGGCAAATGCTACATAAGCTATCAAATTGAAAATGGAGATGAGATAAATATCATATCTACAAATAAATCAGTTTATGGATATTTAGCATTAGGTGGAGAGCTCGATTTAAAATTTCAATGGAATAGTTGTTCTATAAATACGAAAGCAAATATTGGATCCAATGATGGAAAAAAATTAGATATAGGGCAAAGAATTAATCTTAAAAAAATAAATTCAAATAAGGATATAAAAAAAACTAATTACATTAATACTAAAATAGAAAACATAAGGGTGATCAAAGGTACTAATTTTGATTACTTTTCTGAAGAAGGTAAAAAAATATTTTATGAGAAAGAATTTATTGTTTCAAAACTTTCAGACAGAATGGGCATGAGGCTTGAGGGTCCTAAAATAGAGAATATCGTTAATACGAATATTAAATCGGAGGGATTAATCAAAGGTGTTATTCAGGTACCCGCCGACGGAAATCCAATAATAATGCTTTCAGATCATGGTACTATTGGTGGTTATCCAAAAATTGGAGTTGTGGCTAGTGTCGATTATGACCGATTAGTACAGATGTCTCCTGGTTCAAAAATAAAATTTAAAGAGATTAATTTATCTGATGCAGAAACTTTATTTAAGTTATATGAAATGGAAACTCAAAATTTACTTTCTCAAATTTAATGAATTTTTTATCAAAAATACCAGGCCCTTTTTTAGTTTTTTTAGGAGCCTGCGCACTAAGTTTTGGAGGTTTAATTGTTAAGTCTTTTGAAGGATCTACACTTTGGCAAATATTATTTTGGAGATCCCTTTTCTTTATTGGAGTAATTACAATTTTTTTAATATTTACTTACAAAGGAAAAATTTTTAGCGCTCTTTATAAATCTGGAATTCCAGGTTTATTTGGGGGTATAATTTTATCAATTGGATTTGCTAGCTATGTATTTGCTATGTACGAAACAACAGTAGCTAATGCAAACTTTATAATACAAACTCAAGCTTTGTTTTTAGCAATTTTTGGTTATGTATTTTTAAAAGAAAAAATTTCAAAAATTACATTAACATGTATTATTACAGCAGTAGTTGGTATCATTTTAATGTTAGGAAGCTCTCTAACACCAGGTCAAATGAAGGGAAACCTAGTTGCATTCATTATGCCGATATCATTTGCTATCTTAATTTTAATTGTTAGAAAATACCCTAAAGTCGACATGATACCTTTACAACTAGTTGCCGGAATTTTTGCAACATTGATAGGTTTGTTCATGTCACCAAGTATTTTTGTTTCAACAAATGATATTTTTTTAGGTTTTATTGCAGGATTTTTTCAAGTTGGACTTGGTTTTATACTTATAACAATTGGAGCAAGATCAACCCCCTCAGCATTTGTTGGAATAATTATGTTAACTGAAGCTGTCTTAGGACCTTTGTGGGCATGGATGTTTGCAAACGAAAACCCGCCACTTACAGTGCTTTTTGGTGGAGCTGTGGTTATAACAGCAGTAGTTATACAGTTTTTGTCTCCATTACTTGTCAAAAAGGTAGCTAAATAAATTTCACATAAACATTTTAAATGTGCTATAAATTTATATACGGGAGAGACTACTTTTGTAGCGCCGAAGGAGCAACCACCCCGGAAACTCTCAGGCAAAAGGACCGTACATATTAACTCTGGAAAGAGAATTATTCTCGCCGAAGGAGCAAATCTCTCAGGCACCAAGACAGAGGGGGCAAAGAAGAGTTAATATGGAAATAAAAAAAACATCACTAAATAAACTTCATCAAACTAACAACGCTAAGTTTGTTGAATTTGCTGGTTATGAAATGCCTATTCAGTATAGCAAGGGTATTATTGAAGAGCATAAATTCACAAGATCCCACTCTGGAATATTTGATGTATCTCATATGGGCCAGCTATTTATATATGGTGATGAAAGTTTAACTGAAAAATTAGAAAAAATTTTTCCATTAGATTTGAAAAATCTAAAACAAAACTGCTCTAAGTATAGTTTTTTAATGAATGAGGATGCAGGAATTTATGATGATTTAATCATCACTAAAATAGAGGAAGGATATTTAATTATCTTAAATGCTGCATGTAAAGATAAAGATTTTGAGATTTTATCTAATTTACTAGGTTCGAAATTTAAAATGAATTTAGATAACAATAGATCTTTGATAGCAATTCAAGGACCCAAGTCTGTTGAAATTTTAAAGTCAATTATAAATGGGGTTGATCAACTAAATTTTATGACAGGAAATTGGTTTGATTCTGATAATCAAAAATTATTTGTCACAAGATCAGGTTATACTGGGGAAGATGGATTTGAAATTTCAATTTCTAACGATAAAGCTGAAAAATTCGTTGAAAATTTAATAAAAAAGGGAGCACAACTTATAGGACTTGGGGCAAGAGATACCTTGAGATTAGAAGCTGGATTATGTTTATATGGTCACGAATTAGATATAAATAAAACACCAATTGAGGCAAACCTTAGATGGGCAATCTCAAAATCTAGATTATCAAATGGGGGTTTTATTGGATCGAAAAAAATTATGAACCAAATGCAAGGTGGAGCAAGCCAAATAAGAGTAGGGATTAAGCCTGAAGGTAGATTGATTGCTAGAGAAAAAACTAAAATATTTGATGATAAAGATACACAAATTGGTGAGATAACTAGTGGTACTTTTGGACCAAGTGTGAATGGTCCTATAGCGATGGGTTATGTTAATAAAGAATTTTCAAAAGTTGATACTAAAATTTTGCTCGAGGTAAGAGGGAAAAAACATCCAGCAAATGTTTGCGCATTACCATTTTATAAAAAAAATTATGTGAAAGGAATAAATTAATGAGTGAAGTAAAATTTTCAAAAGAACATGAGTGGATTACTTTAGAAGGAGATGTAGCTACAATAGGAATTACAAAACATGCAACAGAAATGCTCGGCGACATAGTTTTTGCAGAACTTCCCGAAAAAGGATCTAATGTTGAAAAAGATGGTACTGCAGGAGTAGTAGAGTCTACGAAAGCTGCTAGTGATGTTTATACTCCAGTTAGTGGTGAAGTAGTAGATACTAATCAAGCTATTGTAGATGATCCTTCTAAAATTAATGAAGATCCAGAGGGTTCAGCATGGTTTTTTAAACTAAAAATGAAAGACCAATCTGAAATGGATAGCCTCATGAACAAAGAAGAATACGATAAATTTGCAAAGGAGAGTTCTAGCTAATGTTACATAATTCTCAAAAAGATTTTTTAAAAAGGCACATTGGACCTTCAGATGAAGATCAAAATAAAATGCTTAAGGAACTTAATTACAAATCACTAGATGATTTAATCAAAAGCACAGTTCCAGAAAAGATCCAATTGAAAGATGAATTAAATATTGGTGAGTCTAATTCAGAATATGAAGCATTAAGAAAATTAAAAGCAATATCGAAAAAAAATCAAGTTTACTCTAATTTTATAGGGATGGGTTATTATGGAACTTACACTCCATATGTAATTCTAAGAAATATTTTAGAAAATCCAGGTTGGTACACTTCTTATACACCTTATCAGCCCGAGGTAGCTCAAGGAAGATTAGAAATGCTGCTTAATTTCCAACAAATGATAGTTGATTTCACAGGAATGGATATCGCAAATGCATCTTTATTGGATGAAGGAACAGCAGCGGCAGAAGCAATGGGATTAAGTCATAGATTAAATAAAAAGGATAGCAATTTAGTTTTTGTCTCAGAAAATTGTCACCCTCAAACAATCGATGTAATCCAAACAAGAGCAGAGCCAATGGGATTAAAAGTACTTGTTGGTAATGAAGATAAAGTATTAGATCAATTAAAAGAAGATTTAGTTTGTGGTATATTACAATATCCAGGAACATTAGGAGATATAAAAAATCCTAGCGAAGCAATAAGTAAAATTCATAAAAAAAACGGTAAATCAATTTTAGCATGTGATTTATTAGCACTTGCTAAGTTAAAAACACCAAGAGAACTAGGAGCAGATATCGCTGTAGGAAGTTCTCAAAGATTTGGAATTCCAATGGGTTATGGTGGACCTCATGCAGCCTTCTTTGCAACAAAAGACGAATACAAAAGATCCATGCCAGGAAGAATTGTTGGGGTATCTGTTGATAGACATGGAAACAAAGCATATAGATTATCATTACAAACTAGGGAACAACATATAAGAAGAGATAAAGCTACAAGTAATATTTGTACCGCCCAAGCTTTGTTAGCAATTGTTTCAGCTGCATATGCCATTTACCACGGACCAGATGGAATAAAAATAATTGCTGAGAGAGTTTCTCAATTAGCTAAAAATTTTGCAGATAAATTGAAACAATCTGGATATGAAATTTATTCAAATCATTTCTTTGATACAGTTACAATTGTTACTAAAGATAAAACTGATCAAATCTATAAAAATGCTTTAGATCAAAAGGTAAATATTAGAAGAGTAAATTCTGAAATGTTGGCAGTTTCTTTTGATGAAAAGAAAAATGTTTATAGAGTAAATCAATTGTTGAAAATATTTAATGCAGCAGAATCAATTAAAAAAGAAGACCCAACAGTAAGCTTACCTAATCTCCCAAAAAATTTATTAAGAACTTCAAAATATTTAGAACATCCTGTTTTTAATTCATATCACTCAGAAACTGAGATGCTTAGATATCTGAAAAAGTTAGAAGATAAAGATATAGCTTTAAATAGAACTATGATTGCACTTGGTTCATGTACTATGAAATTAAACGCTACTGCAGAAATGATACCTATTTCGTGGAGAGAATTAGCAGAGCCTCATCCATTTGTTCCTATTGAGCAGATGGAAGGATATAGAGATTTGTTCACTGATCTTAAAAATTGGTTGAGATCAATTACCGGTTTTTCTGGTGTTTCACTTCAACCAAATGCAGGTGCACAAGGGGAATATGCAGGATTAATGGTTATTAGAAAGTATCATTTAGATCGTGGCGAAGAAAACAGGAATATATGTTTAATACCAAGCTCAGCACATGGAACCAATCCTGCTAGCGCTCAAATGGTAGGGATGAAAGTTGTCGTTGTTGATTGTGACAAAGAAGGAAATGTTGATTTTGAGGATTTAAAGAAAAAAGCAGAAATGCATTCTGAAAATCTTGGAGCATTAATGGTCACTTATCCGTCTACTCACGGAGTATTTGAGGAAAAAATTACTGATATATGTGAGTTAATTCATAAACATGGTGGTCAAGTTTATATGGATGGTGCAAATTTAAACGCGCTTGTTGGTATAGCAAGACCTGGAAATTTCGGTCCAGATGTTTGCCATATAAACTTACACAAAACATTCTGTATTCCACATGGTGGTGGAGGACCAGGAATGGGACCAATTGCATGTAAAAGACATTTACAAGTTTATTTGCCTAATCATCCAGTTGTTAAGGACTGTGGACCTGCCACAGGAATAGGAGCAGTTTCAGCAGCACCTTGGGGAAGTTCAAGTATTTTATCAATTTCCTGGATGTATATTAAAATGATGGGTTCTGAAGGTTTAAAATTAGCTACTCAAATTGCAATACTAAATGCAAATTATATAGCTCATAGACTTAAAGATCATTACCCAATTCTTTATAAAGGTTCAAACGGCAATGTAGCTCATGAATGTATTATTGATATTCGATCTATTAAAACTGAAACAGGGATTACTGAAGAAGATATAGCTAAAAGATTGATCGATTATGGTTTTCATGCACCAACAATGTCATGGCCAGTAGCAGGTACAATGATGATTGAACCAACTGAAAGTGAAAGCTTGTCCGAACTAGATAGATTTTGTAATACTTTGATTAGCATTAAATCAGAAATAGATATGATCAAATCAGGAAAATTTGATAAAGTTGATAATCCAATTAAAAATGCACCTCATACAGATATTGAATTAGCTTCAGATGAATGGAATCATAAATATTCAAGAGAGCAAGCTGCGTATCCTGCAAAATTCTTAAAAGCAAATAAATTTTGGCCTCCGGTTGCAAGAGTTGATAACGTATACGGAGATAAAAATATTTTTTGTACTTGTCCAAGTATGGATGAGTTTAAAGAAGATGCAGCATAATAATTAATGAAAATTGCTGTTGTTGGCTCAGGTATTTCCGGATTAAGTGCTGCTTATTATTTATCTAAAAAACATCATGTAGATCTTTTCGAGCGAGAAGATCATTTTGGTGGACACTCACATACAATAGATATTTTTTTTGATGAAAAAAAAGTTTCTGTAGATATTGGTTTCATTGTTTTTAATTTTCAAACTTATCCAAATTTAATTAATTTTTTTAAGGAAAATGATATTCAAATTGAAAAAAGCAATATGTCTTTTTCAGTTTCAGTAGACAATACAAACTTTGAATATTGTGGAAAAGGGTTGAGTGGAATTTTCTCTAATAAATCAAATTTGTTTAACATAGAGTTCTTAAAAATGTTTTTTGATATAATTAAATTTTATAAAAAAAGTGATCAAGCAAATGTATCAAATGATAAAATTACTTTAGGTGAATATTTAAAAATTAATAAATTATCAAAAACATTTATTGATTATCATATAATACCAATGGTATCTGCAATTTGGTCTATGCCTCCTTATGAAGCGAGCAAGATGCCAATTAGTTTCTTTCTTAGATTTTTCCAAAATCATGGTTTGTTTAAATTAAAAAATAGACCACAGTGGTACACAGTAACCAATAGAAGCAGAACTTATGTTAGTAAAATACTTTCTCAAATAAGTGGTGAACACTACAAAAATTACAAAGTTACAAGAGTAAAAAGAAAATCATCAGGATTAGACCTATACTATGGTGGAGAAAGCGAATTTTTTGATTATGATAAAATAGTTTTGGCAACACATGCTGATGAAGCCTTAAAGTTAATTGAAAATCCAACTGAGGATGAGATAAATATTCTTTCGAATTTTAGCTACAAAGAAAATACAGCTTATATACATACAGATCAGCGGG
The DNA here is from genome assembly GCA_902593405.1 of uncultured Pelagibacteraceae bacterium. Lineage (GTDB taxonomy): Bacteria > Pseudomonadota > Alphaproteobacteria > Pelagibacterales > Pelagibacteraceae > Pelagibacter. The sequence continues at coordinate 15,877 of CACJIB010000014.1, forward strand.
CTATGCCAAAAAATAAAAAGGCTTGGTCTTCTTGGAATTCATCAATAGATGACAAGAATTTAGAGAAAAATTCAATAACCTACTGGTTAAATTTATTACAAAATTTAAAGTGTGATGAAAATATTTTCTTAACACTAAATCCTTACTTCAATATTGATGAGAAAAAAATATTGAGAAAAGTAAAATTTACACATCCATATTACGATCAAAAAGCATTAGATGCTCAATCAGAGCTTATTAAAATACAAAATCAAAAAGATTTACTTTTTTGTGGCAGTTATTTTGGTTACGGATTTCATGAAGATGGAATAAAATCATCAATTGAAATGCTGAAAAACCTTAATGATTAGTTCTTGTATATATAATGGAAATGTAATCCATAAGAGATTTAAACCAAAAGAACATTTTTTTAAATATAAAGTATTTTCATTATTTATAGATCTATCAGAGCTAAATGAGCTTAATGATAAATTACAATTTTTTTCATTGAATAAATTTAATCTTATTAGTTTTTATGAGAAAGATCATGGTAATCGTGATGGGTCATCTCTTTTTGACTGGGTAAAAAAAAATCTAATTAATAACAAAATTAGTACAGACAATATAAAAGTTAAACTTTTATGCTATCCAAGAATATTTGGTTATGTTTTTAATCCACTAAGTATTTTTTTTGTATATGATAGAAATAACAATTTAATTTCTATTTTATATGAGGTTAAGAATACATTTGGTGAGCAACATACATATGTTTTTAAAGTAGAGGGAAAAAATAAATTAATTCAAAATAATTGCTCAAAAAAATTTCATGTTTCACCATTTATTGAAATGGATTGTAATTATTTTTTTAGAATATTAAATCCAGAGCAGAAGTTGTCAGTTGTAATTGATCAATATGATCAAGAAGGAAAAATTCTTTTTGCATCTCAAGATGGTGAAAGGTCTGATTTGACAAGCAAAAACTTAATGAATTCTTATCTTAAACACCCTTTAATGACATTTAAAATTATCTCTGCGATACATTTTGAAGCGTTTAAATTGTGGATTAAAGGAATTAAATTTATTAAGAAAAAATTTAAAATTAAAAATAATATAACAGTAGAAAATTAATGTTTTTAAATAACGCCGCAGATAAATTAGTTTTTAAATTTCTTAATAAAATAAATCATGGTTATCTAGAGCTTACTACATATGATGGAAAAGTTTTAAAGTTTGGAAATCCAAATGAAAAATTGCATGCAAATATTTCAATCAAAAAACCAGATTTTAATTATAATTTAATTAGAGGTGGTAGCATTGGGTTTGCTGAGTGTTATATGAGAGGTGAATTTGAAACTGATAACTTATCAAATTTAATTGAATTAACTGCAAGAAATATAGAGGTCATATATAAATTCTCAGGCCTTCTTGATTTTCCAATAATTAATTTTGTAAAAAATAAAATAATCAAAAATACAAAAAGCAGAAGTAAAGAAAATATTGCTAAACATTATGATCTAGGTAATGATTTTTTTTCTCTTTGGTTAGATGACACACTCACTTACTCTAGTGCTATTTTTGATGATAACTCTAAAAATCTTTCTGATGCTCAAAATAACAAATATCAAAAATTAATTGATCTAATTAAACCAAATAATGGTGACAAAGTTTTAGAAATTGGATGTGGTTGGGGAGGTTTTGCTGAGTACTTAGGTAAAAAATATGACGTTAAACTAGACTGTATTACAATATCAAAAAAACAATTTGAATATGCAAAAGAAAGAATTTTTAATTGTGGTTTAAACGAAAAAGTAAATATTGAAATAAAGGATTACAGAGATCTTAAAGGTAAGTACAATTCAATTGCTTCAATAGAGATGATTGAGGCTGTTGGTCAAAATTATTTAGAGGGTTATTTTAAAACCATTAAAACTAATTTATCTGATGGCGGTAAAGCAGCTATTCAAGCAATTACTATCGATGATAGGTTGTTTGACAGATACAAAAACAAACAAGATTTTATTCAAAAATATATTTTCCCTGGTGGTTTTTTGCCAAATAAAAATAGTATTAATCGTTATGTTTCTCATAACGGTTTAACTGTAAATTCATATATTTCTTATGCTGACCATTACGCAAATACATTGGCTATATGGAGAAATGAGTTTTTAAAAAAATGGGATTTAATAAAAAATCAAGGTTTTGATCTAACATTTAAAAGAATGTGGGAATTTTATCTTTCTTACTGTGAAGCTGGATTTAAGTCAAAAAATATTGATCTGATACAATTTTCAATGCAAAACAAATAAAAATAATGGAGATATTTATGCGACATATAAAAATAATTAAGTCAATTTCATTGATAATTTCATTATTCTTAATTACAAGTTGCTCAAATAATAGCGCCATGAAACCAGAAGACTTTAAAAACAAAGGACCAAGATTAATTATTGAGGAATACTTATCTGGAAATGTTAAGGCTTGGGGTGTCCTACAAAATAGATCAGGAAAAGTTACAAGACAATTTTCTGCAGATTTAAATGGAACCTGGGATGGAAAGCAATTAATTCTTAAAGAAAAGTTTAATTGGGACGATGGTGAAGTTCAAGACCGAGAATGGATAATCAACAAAATTGACGAGCATAATTATGAAGGAACAGCAGGAGATGTTGTGGGTAAAGCAATAGGATACTCTTATGGTCCAGCGTTTAAATTTGAATATGTTTTGTTAGTTCCAGTTAAAGGTAAAGAATTAAAAATAACTTTCGATGATTGGATTTTTAAACAAGATGATAGAGTTGCAATTAATAGAGCAACAATGACTAAATTTGGTTTTAAGGTAGCTGAATTAACAGTTGTATTTGTAAAAGATTAACTATTTTTTTTGATATTTCGTTAGTTTTCCAACTAAACCAAAATAAATTTTACTCGGTAAAAAACTCAATAGTTTTAATGTAATTGTAAGTGGTTTTGGAAAATGTATTTCAAATATATTTTTGTTAACTAAACCTTCATAAATTTGATCTGCAGCATATTGTGGAGTTTTTAAAAAAGGCATTTTAAAATCATTTTTGTCTGTCATTGGTGTTTTAATAAATCCAGGAGACACTAAACAAACACGTACATTGTACCTTTTAAAATCAAAATACAAACTTTCTGCTAAGTTGTTTAATGCAGACTTAGATGGTCCATATCCAGTTGAATTAGGTAACCCCCTATATCCTGCAATTGACGAAACAATAGTAATTATACCATTTTTTTTATCTCTAAAGTATTGTTCAACTGCTTTTATACTATTCACAGTCCCAAAAAAATTTACTCTAAACACATCTTCCATTTGTTCGACATCTATATCTTTTTCTTTTTTGGGATCCCATGTTCCAGTTGAAAAAAAACAAATATCTATATTTTCATATTTATTTTTAATTTCATTAAATACTTCTTTGCACTTTTCTTTATCTGTTACATCTAAAGGAAAACTTGAAATATTTTCATAAGAATTTGAAAGCTCATTTAGTAATTCAGCTCTTCTTGCAGATATAGCAACGTTCCATCCTTTACTTGCAAACTTAATTGCTAAAGCTTTTCCAATACCAGTACTACCACCTGTAATCCAAATAGTTTTTTTAGTCATTTTTTGTTATGTATATATCTAACATGTTTAAAAATAAATTTTTAACATTTATATTGTTTCTTGCTATTACATTCTCTGCTTCATTGATTGGCGGTTTAGCCACTGTTACTTTTAAAGAGCCATGGTACTCATTACTAAATAAACCATCATTTAATCCACCCGATTGGGTATTCGGACCTGTTTGGACCACCTTGTATACATTAATGACAGTTGCAATATGGCTTTATTGGCATACGAAAAATAGAGATATGAATACTGTTTATATTTATTTTATACATTTAGTATTCAATACAACTTGGAGTGTAGTTTTTTTTGTTTTTCACAATATGGTTTTGGCTCTTTTGTTATTAATCATACTAATAGCGTTGATAATCAATCTTATTTTAAGGTTTAAACGCGTCAAGATGTTGAGTGCCTACTTAATGATTCCATATTTACTTTGGTGTAGCTTTGCACTAATTCTGAATACAAGCTTAATTATGTTAAACTAGATATGGATGATGTTGTAGTAATTGGTGGTGGAATAATTGGGGCGGCAACTGCTTATTTTTTATCCAAAGAAGGTAGAAAAGTAAAAGTTATCGAAAGAGATCCTACTTATAAAACAGCCTCATTCCCATTATCTCTAGGTGGTTTTAGAAGACAATTTTTCCAAAAAGAAAATATTTTATTAGGAAAATTTGCAAGAGAATTTATTTTCCAAATACCAGAATTATTAAAAACAGAAAAAAATCCTAATCCAACAGCTAGTATGGTAACCAATGGATATCTTTTAATGTTTGGTCCTGAACATGCTGAAGAACAATATAGAGCATTAGAAAATCATAAAGAATGTGATGCAGGAACAAAAAATATTAAAGGATTAGAATTATCCAAGGTTTTCCCTTATGTGAATAGCGAAGGGATAGAGACAGCAACTTATACGGATAATCAAAGTGAAGGATGGATTGATCCATTTATGTTTCATAGCGCTCTTAAAAGTAAAGCAATAGAGCTTGGGGCAGAATTTATTAAAGGTGAAGTAAAAAGTATTTCTGAAATAAATGCTAAAACAATTGTTTCTGCAGCTGGTTGCTGGACAAAAGAATTGCTAGAAGATATTCCTGTTGTTCCTCAAAAGCATACCGTGTTTAGAGTTAAATGCCCAATATATATAAAAGAGATGCCACTAAGTGGAGACTTAACAACGGGTGTTTATTGGAGACCAGAGGGTGGGGAATATTTAGCAGGATCACCTATTTCTGTATTTGATGCAGATGATTTAGAACCAGCTTGGAATGATTTTGAGGAATTAGTTTGGCCAGCTCTTGCTAAAAGAATACCTGCATTTGAAGAACTAAAGTTAACTGGTGGATGGGCAGGTTACTATGATTGCAATAGATTAGATAACAATGCAGTCGTTGGTAAGCATCCAAAATATGACAATGTTTACATGGCTTCTGGGTTTACAGGCCGAGGATTAATGCAGGCACCAGGTATTGGTAGAGCCTTAACTGAATTAATTACAACAGGATCATACCAAACAATTGATATAAGTGATTTTGCAGTTGAGAGAGTTTTAGGTAAAACTGCTAGGCCAGAGCCCTACGTTCTATAATTTAAGTTCCACAAAAAGTTTCATATTTTTCATTGCTCGATGGAGCAGGGGCTTGATATTCTTCAATATTATTCTGATTGTTATAAGGGTTTTTTAAAGTAGCTAATAACTTTTTCATTTTATCTAAACTTCCTTTGTCTGCTTCAGCTAAAGCTTCCTCCACTTTATGATTTCTAGGAATTACTATTGGATTATTTAATTTCATAAGTTTGTTTTGTTTTTCTTTAGTTGAATTATTTAACTCAGATCTTTTTTTCCATTCATTTTTCCAATTGATAAAATCGCTATTTTTGTAAATTTCATCAGAATTGATATCCATTAGATTACAAAAAGTATTTGTGTAATCTGCTTTATTTTTTTCCATCCAATTAAACAAATCATTAATTAGTTTTTTATCATTTTTGTCCTCACCAAATAGACCAAGCTTATCTCTCATCATATTTAACCACTTATCCTCATAAATATTTTGGAAATTATCTATTAAATCTGTAGCTAATTTGATTGCAGTTTCTTCATTTTTATCAATTAGAGGGATTAAACATTCTGCAAATCTTGCTAAATTCCACTTTGTAATTGGTGGTTGATTAGAAAAGGCATATCTTCCAAATTTATCGATTGAGCTAAATACAGTTTTTGGATCATAATGATCCATAAATGCACAAGGACCATAATCAATGGTTTCACCTGAAATTGCCATGTTATCAGTATTCATAACTCCATGAATAAATCCAACTCGCATCCAGTTAATTACAAGCTGGCATTGCTTTTCCATTACAAGATTTAATAAGTCTAAAGCTTTTGAATTTGATTTTTTAATTTCTGGATAATGTCTGTTTATTGTGTAGTCGACTAAAGTATTTAAATTTACGATGTTTTGAGTTGCAGCTATATATTGAAATGTTCCAACCCGAAGATGACTTGATGCAACTCTTGTTAATATAGCGCCCTGCAAAAGATTTTCTCTAACAACTTTCTCTCCTGTTTTGACTACAGCAAGGCTTCTTGTAGTTGGAATATTTAATGAATGTATCGCTTCACTGATAATATATTCTCTAAGCATAGGTCCTAGGGCCGCTCTTCCATCACCACCCCTAGAAAAAGAAGTTCTTCCTGAACCTTTAAACTGAATGTCAAAACGATTATCATTGTCTACTAAATGCTCACCCAATAAAACTGCCCTACCATCTCCCAACATAGTAAAGTGTCCAAATTGATGACCTGCATATGCTTGTGCAATGGTATTTGTTTCCTCTGGTATGGAGTTTCCAGAAAATATTTCTGCTAATTTTTTTTTGTCTGTTTTTGAAAAATCTAAATTTAAAGTAGAGGCTAGTTCCTCATTTAAAATTACTAATTCAGGATCATGAACAGGAGTTGGTTTAATATTTTCTTTAAAAGTATTTGATAACTTTGAATAGGTATTATCAAAATGCCAACCAATGGTCATTTTAATTAACTAACTTCAGCTTGATTTTCTTTTGGTTTAACTTCTGTTTTAAATTGATTAGAGATTTTTTGTACTTCAACAGAAGATACTTTGTATTCAGCACACATTGTTTCTTCATCTTTACCATGACCTGTAACCATATTAACCATATGCTCTGGGAAATGGAATGTAGTAAACACAATTCCTTCTTTAACTTTATCTGTAACCTCAACTTTAAGTGCAACCTCGCCTCTACCTGAATAAAGTCTTCCAATATCACCAGTGTTTAAATCTCTATGAGCCGCATCTTTAGGATGAATTAATAAAACATCTTCATCAACAATATTTATATTTTTTGTTCTTCTAGTCATTGTTGCTGCGTTGTAATGTTGTAAAACCCTACTTGTTGTTAAAATTAAAGGATAGTCTTTTTGATTAGCTTCTATTTCTGATGATTCTTTCCAATCAAAGTTTTTTAGTCTGCCTTTGCCTAATTTAAATGTTTCTGTATGTAAAATTTTTGTATCAGTTCCATCTTCTTGAACTGGCCATTGTAATCCAAATTTTCCAAGTCTCTCTCTAGTAACTCCCTTAAAGAAAGGAACAATATCAGCAATTTCTGCTAGAACTTGATCTGCATCATAAGTTGGCTGATCAAATCCTAATTTCTGCATCATATCAGTTACAATTAATCCATCAGGTTTAGTGCCTGGTAGAGGAGGTACAGCTCTGTTTACTCTTTGAATTCTTCGCTCAGTATTTGTAAAAGTTCCATCTTTTTCTAAGAACGTTGTACCTGGCAGAACAACAGTTGCTAATTTTGCTGTTTCACTCATAAATATTTCTTGAACAACTAAAAGTTCTAAAGAATTCATAGCTTCAATTACATGTGCGCTGTTAGGATCTGTTTGAACAATATCTTCTCCAATGATCCATAAACCTTTTAATTCCTTGTTTATTGCAGCTTCAAACATCTGAGGAATTTTTAATCCTGGCTTAGTTGGGTGAGTTACTCCATATTTTTCTGTGTAGAATTCTTGATGCTTTTCATCAGCTACAGGGAAATATCCAGCACCTTGGTGTGGTTGACATCCCATATCCGCTGCACCTTGAACATTGTTTTGACCTCTTAAAGGATTAACTCCGACACCTTTTCGTCCAATGTTTCCAGTAATCATTGCTAGATCTGCAATTAACATTACAGTTTTAGATCCTTGTTCGTGTTCAGTAACTCCTAAACCATGGAATTCCATTGAATTTCTTGCAGTAGCATATGCAATTGCTGCTTCTTTAACTAATTGTTTATCTACACCTGCTACTTTTGCTAAATGATCTACATCTTGTCTTTCAATTTCTTTTAAGAAATTATCAAAACCTTCAGTTCTATCTCTAATAAAATCTGCATTATAAAGTTTTGATTTAATAATAAAGTGTAAGATCATATTTAGAACTGCAACGTTAGTTCCTGGTCTTAGTTTAATATGATAATCAGCAAGTTTTGCTAGTTCAGTTGTAACTGGATCAAGTACAATTAATTTTTTACCTTTCATGACTTGTTGTTTTATTTTTGCACCTGTTACAGGATGAGCGTTAGTTGGATTAGCTCCAATTACTAAAAATAAATCTGCATGATAAATATCTTCTGTAGAATTAGTTGCTGCTCCAGTCCCAAAAGTTTGTTGCATTCCCCAAGCTGTTGGTGAATGACAAATTCTTGCACAACAATCTACACTGTTAGTTCCCACAGCCGCTCTAATCATTTTTTGAAAAACATAATTTTCTTCATTCGTACATCTTGCAGAAGAAATTCCAGCAAAGGCATCTGGACCATTATCTTTTGTAATTCTGTTCATTTCTTTTTTAATAAAATCATAAGCTTCATCCCACGAAGCTTCTTCAAACTTTCCATTTCTTTTAATTAAAGGTGTTTTTAATCTGTCTGGATGATCATAAAAACTAAAAGCATATCTTCCTTTAATACAAGTATGACCTGCATTTACCTCTGTTTGTTTTGGAGTATCTATTGCAATAACTTTATCATCTTTTATTGATGCTTCTAAATTACATCCAACACCACAGTATGAACAAGTTGTTCTAACTTTTTTGTCTACAGCTGCAGATTTAGATTGAAAAACATCTGAAATAGCATCTGTTGGACATGTATGTGCACATGCTCCACAAGATACACATGAACTATCTCCAAACATCATATCATTATCAGTTGTTATTCTAGATTCAAAACCTCTTCCACTCATTGTTAGTACAAATGAACCTTGAATTTCATCACAAGCTCTGACACATCTTCCGCAATTAATACAGTTGTCTAAGTTCATTCTCATGTAATCATGAGAGGTATCTCTTGGTATACCTTTGTGCTGTTTAGGACTGTTGTATCTGTGGTCAGCAACTCCTAAATCGTTCGCTACTGTTTGTAACTCACAATTATTATTTACCTCACAAGTATCACATTCCATTGGATGGTCAGTTAAAACTAATTCAACAATATTTTTTCTTAGATTTGTTAAAGCTTCATTTGAAGTAAAGATATGTTGGTTTTCAGCAACTGGAGTATGACAAGATGCGACCACTCTTGTTGGACCATCTTTTTCTAAAGCAACTTCTACAGAACAAACTCTGCAAGCACCATAAGGAGCAAGGTTTGGATCATCACATAAAGTAGGTACTTTTTTTTCACCCACATAGCTTTTTACAAATTTTAAAATAGATGTGTGTTTAGGACCAATTTCGTATGGTTTTCCATCAATATAAGCAATTTTTCTTTTTTCTGAGCTCATTAATTATCTTTCACCATATCATTTTTCATTTCATCACCAAAGTATTTTAGAATGTTCTGAATTGGAGTTGGGATTGCTCCACAAAGAGCACATAGGCATCCTTTTTGCATGGTAACTAACAATTCTTCTAGTAATTTTAAAGGAATTTTAGCTGTTTTCTTCTTAGCTTGATCAAACATCTCCTTACCTCTGTAAGATCCAAGTCTTCCTGGGAAACATTTTCCGCATGATTCTTCAGCTGAGAATTCAAACAAGTGATGAATGTATTCAGCCATTGGAAAATCTTTTGGAATACTAACTACACTTGCGTGACCTAACATAAAACCTTTTGCAGTGAACTCTTGAAAATCTAAATTTAAATTTTCTATTTCGCTTAAAGGAACGACCCCACCTAATGGGCCACCTATTTGAAAAGCTTTAACAGGCTCTTTATATCCACCACCAATTTCATTAAATATTTTTTTCATTGGCGTACCCATGTCAATTTCATAAACACCTGGGTTGTTAAAGAAACTATCTAAACAAACTAATTTTGTTCCAGCTGATTTTTTATTTCCAACTGAAGAAAATTTTTCTGATCCATTTAATAAAATTCCAGTTGCAGCAGCCAATGTTTCAACATTGTTAACCACAGTTGGTTTTTTATACAAGCCTTCGGTAACAGGAAAGGGAGGTCTTACATCTACTTCAGCTCTTCTTCCTTCAATAGATGCAATCAAAGCTGTTTCTTCTCCACAAATATAAGCACCTTGACCAATACAAATTCCAAGATCAAAAGAAAAATCGGTTCCTAAAATATTTTCACCTAGTAAATTTAATTTTTTAAGTTCATTGATGCAGCCATTAATTGCTTCAATAGATTTAGGATATTCACCTCTAATGTATAAAACTCCTTCATTACTTCCTATTACATAACCACAAATCACCATTCCAAATATAACCTTTAGAGGCTGGTCTTCTAATAAATATCTATCTGAGAAAGCACCAGAGTCTCCTTCATCTGCATTACAGATAACATATTTTTTATCTCCTTTTGCTTTGCTGCAGAAATCCCACTTCATTCCTGTAGGAAAACCAGCACCACCTCTTCCTGTTAAATTTGAATCTAATAATGATTTTACTATTTCTTTTTTATCTATTTTTAAAAATTTACTTAATTGCTCTTTGAATTGATCTGTTGACGATAACTTGTCATCCATTAAAAAACTTGTTGTTGCATAACTCTTAGAGAAAAACTTATCTTGTTTAATTTCTTCACCCTTTAAAATTTGATCTATTTTTTCAATATCTTTACCAGCATAATTTTCTCCATCATAATGGAAAGCATGATTTTCATAACAATGACCTAGGCAGAACATTTCTCCAACTTTATCGTCACCCAGTTTTTCCTTTAGTTTATCTTTTAATTTGTCTTGAGTACCCGCACACATGCATGCACTACCATTACAAACGAAAGCTTTTTTTTCTCTATGAGAAGGTCTTAAAAATTCATAAAAAGACTCTGCGCCATGTAGAGTTGAAACACCTAGGTTATGTTTTTTTGCAATTTCTTTAATATCTTGTGGATTATCGCTTAAGGTATTTTCTGAGATTTGCTTAAATAGGTTATCTTTTAAGCCTATTCTGCCTGATAAATTGCTTATATTTTTTGACACAAATACCCCTCTTTTAATTTAGCCCACAATAACTTTTTTGTTATTTGTGTAAATATTAAAACTGTCCCTCTTTACGAAACCAACAAGGGTAATGTCAAATTTATTCGCTAAATCGATAGCAAGACTAGTTGGCGCACCAACGCCTATCATTATACCTATATCCGTCATCAAAACCTTTTGAACCAATTCAAAATTAAGTCTGCCTGAACATGTTATAAATTGGTTTTTAGGATCAATTTGATTGTTCTTTAATGCACAACCAATAAGTTTATCTAGAGCATTATGTCTTCCCACATCCTCTCTAACAGTA